>RQOI01000445.1 GCA_003854995.1 Candidatus Zhuqueibacterota bacterium | reverse complement strand
TGATCTTTCACGCAGAGATCATCCTGTAGCAAATAGAATAACTCCCTCGTCTTTTCAAGGGTCTCCCGCGGACTTGCCTATGTTAAAGAATCCTCGCCTAAAAGGCAAGCGCCAAATGATGATATTGATCAATTGCCTTTTTCCATTTTTTTGTTTAAAATGGAGCTGTGGAATGAGCTATTCAGTAATCCGGCCACCTTTAGATTCTCATTCATCCCAACAAGGGGTGGCTCTGATACGCAAGAAAATTGTTGCAAGCAAAATAATTTCAATAACTTTAAATATTTCGTGATTCCAAGCCACCCCTTGTTGGGGGCAAACAATTAATGGCCAAATTACTAATCACTTTGGGTGTCCATGATGAAAATCAATTACGAGTTGCAGCCGCACGATCTGACCGCCAAAATCGAAAGCGTGTGGCGCTTGTCCGGCGACAAGATTTTAGCCATTGAAAAGAACTATGATGTCTCGCAGGGCTCACCGGTCTTTACGGTCAAGGGACAGTACACGACGCGCGGCTGGACCGAGTGGACGCAGGGCTTTCAGTACGGTTCCGCCATCTTGCAGTACGATGCCACGGACGATGAGCAGTTTTTGGCCATTGGCCGCGACAATACCATCCAGCGCATGGCGCCGCATGTCAGTCATATCGGTGTGCATGACCACGGCTTCAACAACGTCAGCACCTACGGCAATCTGCTCCGCCTCATGCGTGAGGGGCGGCTGCCAACGGACAGCTATGAGGCGCCTTTCTACGAATTGGCGCTGAAAATTTCCGGCGCCGTGCAGGCCAGCCGCTGGACCGAGATCAAAGAGGGCGGCTTTATTCACTCCTTCAACGGCTCGCATTCCCTGTTCGTCGACACCATCCGCTCCTGTCGCGCCCTGGTCATCAGCCATCTGCTCGGCCACGTGCTGCAGGGCGAAAATGATGTGCGCATCAATCTGCTCGGCCGCGCTCTGTCCCATATCAAGGCCACAGCCGACTATTCGATCTTTTACGGCGACGGCCGCGATGCCTACGACGTTCGCGGCCGCACGGCGCACGAGTGCATCTTTAACACGGCGGACGGCAACTTTCGTTGCCCCAACTCGCAGCAGGGCTTTTCCGGTTTTACCACCTGGACGCGCGGGCTGGCCTGGGCCATGCTCGGCTTTGCGGAGGAGCTGGAAATGCTCGACATCCTGGCCGACGCCGAGCTCGATGCCTTTGGCGGTCGCGATGATATCGCCGGCCGCATGCGCAACGCGGCGCGCGCGGCGTGCGATTTTTACATCGACAACACGCCGACG
>RQOI01000444.1 GCA_003854995.1 Candidatus Zhuqueibacterota bacterium | reverse complement strand
TTATTGCACGTGCGCAAGTGATTTTTTCAAGATCGCCAGGGGAGAGGGGGAAAAATGGGTTCTATAACGAATCGAGTCATAATATCTCTGCGGCTTTGCGCGAAGCGTTTTTAACATTGTTATTGCTGGAGAATAGCTTTATATTCCCCAGGATTTCAGGGATTATTATGGATTTTTCAGCAGCGAATAAAATTCTCGTCACCTGCGCCATGGGCATTGTCCCGTTTCTCCAAGAGGAACTCGTGCGGCTCGGCTTTCCTGTTCGGCAGGTGTTGAAATTGGGCCTGTTCACCTGGGGCACGCTCAATGAGGCGATCGCTCTCAATCTGTCGTTGCGGACGGCCAATCGGGTGCATTTCCTGTTGCACGAGTTCAGAGCCGCTGATCCCGACCAGCTGTATCAGCAAGTTGTCAGGCTGCCGTGGGAGGATATCATCGATGCGCATGGTTACCTGAGCGTCACCTCGTCGGTGATGAACGACACGGTCTCTGACAGCCGCTTTGCCAATCTCAAGTGCAAAGACGCGATCGTCGATCGAATCGCCGCCAAAAAGGGAAGGCGCCCCGATTCCGGTCCCGATCACTCTAAAAGTGCCATCTATTTATACTGGCAGGACGATCAATGCGCCATCTATGTGGATACGACCGGCGAATCCCTCTCTCGCCGCGGCTATCGGAAGATTCCGCTGCGGGCGCCCATGCAGGAGGCGCTGGCAGCCGCCGTATTGCTGGCCGCGGACTGGCGCGGGGATGGCCATTTCGTCAATCCGATGTGCGGCAGCGGCACGCTGGGCATTGAGGCGGCGCTTATCGCTCTGCATAAAGCGCCCGGGCTGCTGCGCCATAATTTCGGCTTTATGCATATCAAGGGCTATGACAAGACCGCCTATGCGGACAAACGAAAATCGCTTCGCGCTGAGATTCGCAAAAAGTCCGACTTTGACTTTATCCTCTCCGACATTGATGCGGCCGCCATAGACGGCGCGCGGCAAAATGCGCGCACCGCCGGCGTGGACCATCTGATCACGTTTCGTCGCTGTGATTTCAGAGAGACGCCGGTGCCGGCAGGAGAGGGTATGGTTTTTGTCAATCCCGGCTATGGCATACGGCTGGAGAATGAACGATCCCTGGAAAGCGTCTACCGCGGTTTGGGCGATTTTTTCAAGCAAAAGTGCCTGGGATACAAGGGATATATTTTCACCGGCAATCTGGCCCTGGCGAAAAAGGTTGGCTTGAAGACATCGCGCCGATTGATCTTTTACAATGGCAGCATTGAAACCCGTCTGCTGGAGTATGAGCTGTACAGCGGCTCCCGATCCAAGCCGCATCCTGTTACCTGACGACCCAGCGCTGCCGCACAGTCGCCCGCGCTGTTCGCAGCCCTATAGAATCCTGTAAACGATGGCTTTATAGCAAGCGTCTTAAATGTGAAAATATCTGTGGCCAAAGTCGAAATGAGTCCACGAGAATCAGACCTAAAACTTGTCCAGTCTGCAAAAGCGGGCAATCAAACGGCTTTTGGCACTTTGGTGAAAAAGTATCAGCAAAAGGTTTTTTATCTGGCGTTTGACCTTGTGCATGACTATGACGACGCCAGGGACATTGCGCAGGAAGCATTCATAAAATCCTTTGAAAAACTGCAGCAGTTTGAAGAGAGAGCACAATTTTCAACTTGGCTGTATCGAATCGCCGTGAATCTGGCGATGGATCAGCATCGACGGCGCAAGCGAAGACCGCATGAATCCCTCGAAGACAACATCCGGGAAATCGAGCGACAGAAAAAGGTTGAACAGACGGAAGAGGGACAGCGCTCGGAGATGGAATTGCAGACCTCGGCGCAGCGCCGACAGATTGACAAGGCGCTGACAGCTCTATCGAAAAATCAGCGGGCGGCGACCGTTTTGAAATATTTTCATCAGAAATCATCAAAAGAGATTGCCGAGATCCTCGGATGCTCGGAGAGCACGGCCAGAATCCACCTGTTCCGCGCCATGAAAAATTTACGCAAACAGCTCAAAGGCGTGCAAGAAGCATTATGAAAAGCTGTCAATTTGAACATCTTCTCCTTCCTTATTTGCAGGGCGAACTGGCAAAAGATGATCGTCTGCGCCTGTCGTCGCATTTGGCGACGTGCCAAAATTGCCGGGCTGTGTTGGCGGATCTGAAAAGCGTGGACAGCGCCATGCAGCACTACCGACGAGCTGAGGCGCCGCGCGATCTGTACGCTTCCTATGTCCGCCAACTTGAAACTCGTTTTAAACCTGAATCGCCTCTGAAAAGCGCCTGGCGCTGGCTGCAGCTTGCAGCGCAGCCCATCCTCTCGCCATCCCCGTCGTGGCGCCTGGCGCGCGCAGCAGCCATTCTGCTCGTCGGCGTTCTGCTCGGTCGGACGTTGTTTCATCCTTCTCAGATGGCCACTATCAATCCACCGGCACCGCAGGTGATGCTGACGAGAGATGATGTTCAGTTCATTGCCGACTATGTCGTGCAGTCCGAACTTTTGCTGCTGACAATTGCCAACAGCGCCACTGATGATCCGACGGATGACGACATCTATATGAACAAGGATATCGCCCGCAATCTGTTGTTCAAAACCGCGCAAGTCCAGCGCAAAGCGGTCGCACTGCAGGATGATGTGATCATTACATTTTTCAATCATTTAGAGCTTGTCCTGCTGGAAATTTCAAATCGTGACGATGATGAAATTCGCACCACGTTTCGCGATATCAAGAATATGATCCTAGAGTCGGATATGGTGCAAAAATCCAGGCGGCTGCAGCATCGTTTGGAAACCACTTTAGCAAAAAGTGCCTGATTTTGCAAAGGTTACGGGTATGAAAACTTGCATCCGTTTCTCCCTGACACTCATCCTCTTGCTGGCCATCGATGCTCCTCTGGCTGCGCAGACAGACGGAGCGCATCGACTCTATCTTGAAGCGAAAAAGCGGTCTTTTCATCAAGAGTGGGATATGGCGGCACAGCTCTATGCACAGCTGGTGAATGATTATCCGGAGAGTCACTTTCGGGAAGAAGCGCAGTTTTGGATCGGCTATTGCCTCGAGAAGACGCGCGACTATCGGAGTGCCTTTTTGGCCTTTAGCACTCTGGAGCGAAAATTTCCAAACAGCACCTGGCTCGATGATGCCGTTCAGCACAAGATCATGCTGGCGGAAAAGCTGGCAGCGCAGCGCGGCGATCAATACTATATGCTCTTGCGCGCCCAGATGTACCACAAGAACAAGGACATACAGTATTTGGCCGCTATGGCGCTCGGACGGCTCGGGGATCGACGAGCGCTCGGCGTCCTGGAGTCGCTCAAAGGACATGTTGATTTTGACAGCGAAACCGAGCGCGTCATGCGTCAGTTGGCGCAAAGCCAGGATCTCCCCGACGAGGCCATTTATGCTGAGGATACGATCGGCAACTTGAATGAGAGTCAAAGCAGAGAGCGCATCAATCCCAGAGAGGAAAAGGTGCACTATTTTGCCGAGCATCGTTTCGAACAATACAAGAAAATGGCCCGTAAAGACGACAGCTGGAGCAGAGAGGATCTCATCCTCTTTGGCTTGTGGCACATCTTGCCGTCCGATGATTTTGATGCGCTGCTGAAAATGGACGCGACCGCTCGAACCGAGTGGCTCAACCGTTTTTGGAAAAGACTTGATCCGACGCTCACCACCGAACGCAACGAGAGCAGAGAAGAGTTTGAATCGCGAGTCAATATCGCTCGCCAGTTCTATTCCTACTATGACGGTATTGAGGACTTTACCTACGCGCCGTGGGATGCGCGCGGCGAGATCTATATCAAGTTTGGCCAGCCGGTGACCAGAAATCAGGCCGAAGACGGCGAGCTGTGGTCCTATCCGCAGTATGACCGGATCACTTTTCTCATTCGACCGAACATCACCAATATCTTTGGTCGAGCGATATTCATCTCTTCGCTCGATGGCCGGTCGATGCGCTCTGTCCCGCAGAGCAGCGACTGGACGCGCTGGCGCCAATTGCATACGAAATATATCTTTAATCCCGGCTTTTTCTGCGAATACAGGCCGACCGACGGCAACGAGTTGGTCAAGGACATGACTCTGGAGATGCGAAAAAGCGGCGCCGGATTGGCATTCCGATATGAAATGCCGGTGAGTGAATTCAAGTTCGTTGAAAAAGACGGACTCTATCATCTCGCCTACACCGAAAGTTATATTGTCCTCGACGATCAAATGCACAACGTCGTGCGTCATGAGACAACGCGCCGCATCACCCTGCCGAATAAACGGGAGATGAAAAGACAAAAATCGATCGAACAGGAAATAGCAGTGAATCTTGCGCCGGGGGACTATATCATTGGCCTCAGAATCGAAGATCCGCACTCTCATAAAATCGGCATTAAAAATTTAGATATCAGCGTCAAATAAAAAGAAATTACGCATGTAATTTCAATGAATGTATTTATCTACACGAATGCACCATTGCTGGGCACCGTCGATGCACTGGTTGAGCCGCGCATATATTGAGGTTGGTGATGGATTTCAAGATACATTCATTGGTTGTCCTGGGGGTTCTGTTCTTTGCTGATGTCTTTGCCCAAAATTCATGGCACGATATTGAGAGTCCTTGCGGTGGCCTGCTGCATCCGCTGGCGATCGATGCGGACGATGTGCTTTATGCTGTTTTCAATAACTCGCTCTCTCTCTCCTCGGATCAGGGACAAACATGGCGCGTTCTCTTTGCCAAGGCAGCGACGTTCAGACTGGGACTCGACGCCTGTCTCTATGTCCAGGACCTTGACGGAAAGCTCTACTTTTCCGCAGACCGGGGCGAGACCTGGAAAAAGCTGCCGGAGACGATCGCCCATCTGACGCTCAATAAAATGGCCGTTGCTCGAGACGGCACCCTGTTTTTCGTTGACGGGGATGCGCTCTATGTGTCAGACGACCACGCCCTGCAATGGAGCCCACGTTCACTCAATGGCACCGTCTCTTCTGTCTGCGTCACCCCGTCCGATCACCTCTATGTCTACGGCGATGAGAGACTCTATTCTGCCAATCAAAATGCGGATTCTTTAAAGCTTGTCCTGCAGGCAGGCGACAGCATTCATACCGTGCTGGAGAGTTCCACGGGAGAGATATTTGTCGCTGTCGCCGGAGACGAATCGGGTCATATTTTGAAATCCGCCGATGCCGGGCAAACGTGGACGCGCACTGACTTGCCGTTCGCCCATTCGCTCTACGAGTCGCCGCAAGGCTGGCTGTTGGGCGCCGGCTTTTCGAACGGTGGGCGCCGTGGCACATCCTTCATATCGCTGTCCGGCGGCACGTCCTGGCAAGCCGTGGACATCAATCTGCCCATTTATGCCTTTGCCGTCAACCGAGATGGCAAGATTTTCGCCGGCTCAGACGGCTTGTTCGTCTCGACTGACAACGGTGTCTCTTTTGCCAATATTTCGCCGCAGCAGGCGCGCGTTTTTCGAATCATCAGCGATTCCCGTGATCGCCTTTTTTGCGTCACCGGCATTGACGAGCGATACAGTCGATATTGGCACTCCGATGACCAGGGGACCTCATGGACTGAAATCGATAGAAAGAACACTCTGGACCAGCCGCTCGCCTTCTTTACTGCCAGGTTCATCACCAATGATCGATTGTGGCTTTTGCTGGGATATGGAGTGGAAGCGGTGTCCACCTGCACATTGTATGAATCGAGAGATGGCGGACGCACGTGGAGCTCCAAACGTACCCTGAACGCCGCAGCGGCCGGCTTTACCGTCGATGCGAAATTGGGCGTCATCTATTTGTGGGCTCGTGGTGAAAAATATTGCTATCGCAGCGAGAATTACGGTGTATCGTGGATTCCATTGACGCTGCCGTTTGAGATCGGCGGCCTGCACGCGGCATCGGACGGCCTCCTTTTCGGCTATGCAGTGGCGGACGCAGGAAGAAAAAGCCGCCTCTATTACTCGTTCGACAAAGGCGATCAGTGGGAAGAACGGGCAATGCCTTTCGAGGAGGGCATCGCCGATTTGCACGTCGATCGCTTTGGCCATATTTATAAACTGACCGCTGCAGCGCAAGACGGCGCGTTCAGTCTCTTGTCCATTTTGCACAGCGGCGATTACGGCGAGAATTACATCGATGTGACGCCGACGTCAAGCGCACTGCTGGCGCCATCGACCGTCATGTTCTCAATGTCCGGCGATCCCAATGGTGCATTGTATGTCAGCGGCTCGCAGGCCATCAGTACGACGCGCGATGACGGCGACTCGTGGCGCGATATCTATTCGTCAGCCGAATTGTCCGCCATTCAGTGCGTTCATTCGACGAACAGTGTCACTATCTACGCCGGCAGCGCCTCGCATGGCATACTCAGGACAGAGAGGCCGGCCCCTCGTTTCCAACCGCGCATCGTCGATCGTCTCGAAATGCCCGACATCGCTCGCACCTATGGGGTGAACTGGGTGGATTACGACGCGGATGGCTTTGATGACCTTTTTCTCATCAATGAAGGGCCCAATATTTTATATAGAAATGATCGCGACGGCACGTTCACCCGCATCACCGAGGGCACCATTGTCACGGACGACGAAGACTCTCGCTCCGCCACCTGGGGTGATTATAACGATGACGGCTATCCCGATTGTTTTGTGGCGAACAGCGGTAAAACGCTCTATAACAGCCTCTATCGCAACAATGGCGACGGCACATTCAGAAAAATAACCTCCGGCAACATTGTCGAGGATTTCGGCGACTATCGCGGTTGTGCTTGGGCGGATTTTGACAACGACGGTGATCTGGATCTCTACGTCACCGAAGTCAGTGCAGAATTCAGCAATATCCTTTATGTGAATGACGGGACGAATCATTTCAGCAAATCGCAAGATCGAGTGATCGGCGAGCCATCAGATAAAACCTATACCTGCGGGTGGGCGGATTTCGACAACGACGGCGATCTCGATATCTATCTCGCGAACGAGGGAGACGATCGCCTCTTCGAACAGGTGCGTCCCGGCGAGTTTCTCCAAGTGGGCTCGGACCGAATGGCGCCGAACAGCAGTTCGGCAGTCGGCTGCAGCTGGGGCGATTATGATAATGACGGCTACCTGGATCTCTTTGTGGTGAACTATGATGCGGCCAATTGTCTATACCACAATAATAAAGGACGATCCTTCACAAAAAGGATTGTGCCAGGAATCGATGCCGAGTCGCACATCTCAAAAGGCAGCGGCTGGGCTGATTGTGATAACGATGGCGATCTGGATCTCTTTGTCTGCAATCGCAACTCTTATCTTTTTTACCTCAACGACGGCCACGGAGATTTTCAGCCACAGGAAGAGCTCTTTTTTCATGCCGGCAACTCGCTCAGCCTGGCGTGGGGTGACCTGGAAAATGATGGCGATCTCGATTTGGCCATCGCCAGCTATGATCAACAGACGCTGATCTATGAGAACGTGCTGAGCGGGGGCAACTGGTTCAAGATAAAGTGCGTCGGCAATAATGCGGCGAACAGATCGGCGATCGGCGCCAGGATAAAATTGACGACGACGGCGACGCAGATACGCCACGTCGCAGCGCAAACGGGGCACGCGGGGCAAAATAGCGCCATTGTGCATTTCGGCCTTGGCGCTGCCGCAAAAGTGGATTCGATCATCATCGATTGGCCGTCCCGCAACGACCGCCAGGTGATGACCAATAAAAACGCCAATCAGAAAATAACCGTTGTCGAGGCCGGAACAGCCGCGGTGGAGCAGTCCAGTCGCGCCGTTCCGCACGCCTATCATTTATCGCAAAATTATCCCAATCCATTCAATCCGGCCACTGAGATTCGATTTGACCTGCCAAAGAGCGCGCATGTCAAGCTGGTCATCTATGATGTGCGGGGATACAGTGTGAAGACATTGGTGAATGAAACAAAGTCAGCTGGATCTTTTGCAATGGCTTGGAACGGCGATGATGATCGTGGGAATCCGGTCCCCAGTGGCCTCTATTTTTATACAATGCAAACCGACCATTTCACGGCGTGCAGAAAAATGACGCTGCTCAGATAGGCGTTCTCCCACTGGTTGAGCAGAGCCGCGAAAGGAGTGGCGTCACCCCATCCAGAATCCTTTGCGGTGCGATACACCCAGTACGGCGCGGCAATGCGGACAAAAGTAAATGTAACGTTTGCCCAAAAATCCGGAGAGCTCGTGATACCATACGAGCGTTATATCCTTCTCACAATGGGGACATTTTGGCAGAACAGCGGCGTTTTCTTCAGCAGGGATCATGCTCCACTCCCAGCGCGTTGATCAGAGGCATTGAAATGTCCGCTTTCAGAGTGGCTATTTTCATTCATCGATTTTGTAACTCTTTTGATGCGTCTGGCGATCATAGGTGACAATACATGTTTGCGCATTGGATAATTTCATGAGAACCTGAATTTTTTCCTGTTTCTGCTGGACGCTGGTCGAGAGAACCTGCGACGCATCTATGAGCTTTTCCGCTTCTTCACGAGAAATGTTCATGAATTTCTCTTTCGGCTTACATAAAAAAGGTCTGATAGCAAAGCTAGAACTAGTACACACGAAAGCTCTGCTTTATTCACTAGATCTGGCCTTTTTTTCATGAGCAAAAAAAGTAGAATGACATAGCACATCCCTCTCTTCACCTTTTTAATGGCACAGAGTGCTGTACTACCCGGTAGGCATGGGATGCGCCAGAACGTAATATATATTTAGACGCTGCAAACGCCAAAGCGTTACCGCAAAATACGGCATAATTTGCTGAAACGCTATAAAAATCTATCGCCATCAGTACAACGAGGTCGAAAAGACAAAAATAAGGTTTGTCAAATTTAGACAAAATCTTTTCGAATAGATGCTTTAGAAAATGCCGGAACAAACCAAAGGATTTTGCCGAATCTCAAGTTTTGCAGTCTGGCGCACCAGAATGTCCGACGATGAAGACTGAGGCGACATTGTCTTTATACCTTATTTTCATCTTTCCACCTGACCGTTTCAGTTTTCCCATGGATTGAAATCAAGATTCCAAATACTATACTTTATGCGATAGGCGCCGTCATCCTGTTTTTGCCAGATTGCCAAGTATGAACCATAGTATGCTTGCGGTTTGACGTTCTGCTTCGTCGTGTACGAAAAGGCCAGTGTCCCTCTTTCGAATATTTGATCCTCGCAGCCCCACACTTCTATGGTTTCGCCGCTGATCGACTCATATTTGAATCCCGTTTGCCGAGCTTGTTTTATTTCTTGCTTCAGCGCTTCTTGCCCCTGCAGAGGTGGAGAAAATGGCCGAATGAGAATGGCATCGTCATCATAAGAGTCGAGTATCCCCTCCAGATCATTGTTCAGCAGTCGTTCCCCAAACTCCTCCGAAAAGGGCTGCAGCACCTGACGCCAATAGTCGCTGTTCTCGCGGCTGAAAGCCAGACAACAGCAAAGAGTGGTGAGTAAAATAACGAGTCTTTTCATTTTTGTCCTCTACAGGTTTGGATGCGATTCTGTAGTATAGATAGTGTACGTGACTTTTAGATGTCCATCGCTCGCCTGCTGCCAGATTGAAAACGAATTGCCATTGGCCACCCAGGGATGCGGTGATTCCGGCGTCGTCAACGAGAAGGAGAACGAACTGATTTCGTAAATATCCTGCCTGCACTGCCAACACTGCATAATCCTGCTGTTAAATGTATGAAATTTTACGCCACGCTGAAAATCATCCATCATCATGGCGAGATAGGTGTCGCTGCCGCTGAGCTCTTTGTGCAGGGGTGGATCAGCTATGATATCGTCCGCTATATACCGTCCGTAGGTCTCGAGGTCCTGTTCAATGAGAGCGCGTGCCAGAATAGCATTCGTTCTTTCGACTCTGTCTTGAATATTTTCCAGCGATTTTTCCTGCGCTTCCAGTTCGGCTATGGAGTGACCGGTGAGCGCTGAGACCAGATCGTCGGCAAAATTGAGCGCCCACTCCTCTGATTCCTGCCCGACTTTTTCACCCCATTTTCGCCATTCTTCTGCAGAGGCATCAGTCGGCGGCATCTCTGAGCTCTCAGGCATTCGCATCACCGGCATGCGCATTTCAATCCGCGTCTCTTTTCTATCAGCATCATCCCAGATTTCCATCGGGGCGCCAATGGGGATGTAACCCGCAAGGATCATCTCCATCACAAACGGCGACCACGGATACTCGGCATCCGGCGATGCCCGCAGGAAAGCCGCCGCAATATCAGTGCTCTGAAAAGAGCGGATCTCAAAAGGCGGATCGACTCGCAAAGAGCCCTCGATCGGATAGCCCACCAGCCACTCCCATTCGGACGGCATACTTTTTGACCAATCAAAATAATACTCGCCAAAGAGCTTGCCGGCGGGTTCGATGTTATTTTTTTTGAGGTGATTCTGCAATTGTCCGATGGCCAGGTCGAGCTGTGCGGTTGAGCCGCTCATGGGCAGAACGACGGCGCGGAACGGATCACTTTTGCGATATTCGATATTCAAGCCCGGATAACCATTTCCGACTTTGAAAACAGGAATTTGCATCTCGGTGTACTGCCACATCGCTGCATCATATTTTTCACCTCGATAGATCTCGACCGCCGGCGGAAAACAGGGGACATAGCCGGCTTTGTCGAGTTGTTCGAAAAAGCTGTACCAGGTCGACTCGGTATTCCTGATGCCGGCGACGCCGTGGCTGGCGACTTGCATGGGCAGGAACCGGCGGATTTCCAGGGGCGGCTTGAGCTTTGCATTCTTTTTGATGCGAAATCCCACCTCCCAATATCGCCGCTCGATCGGCACCTCGTCAGGATCGCTGAAATAGCGAGCGAAAGGATCACCGAGCGGTTTGATGCGTTGTCTTTTCAGCAAGCGGCGGCATTCTTCCACCGCCTCCTCAAAGTGGTCGTCGGGATATCCGGTTTTGACCAAAACCGCCGCAAAGAACTCGGAGGTTTCCTTGATCGTAAACGCATCGCTCCGCCACTGCTCATTTTCACCCAAGCGTGGAGCGTTGGCAAATGCGCCATCCTTTTGCCTTTTAGACGTCCCGGCGTCACTGCTCTCATCAGCAGAACCTGCTGCCATGGGCAAGAGACTGGCGGCTGCTAACAGGCTGAGAACCGCGGCCGTACCTAGGATTCTCTTTCTATGTTCCCATGTCTTTTTTTCCAGCCATTTGAGCCGGGTCACAAGCCGGAATGGCTCTTCAAAGACACCGAGCATCCCCAAACCCGGTTCGACCGTTTCAGTCAGCAGCTCGCGGGCGGTGTTCAGAAGCGTCTGTCGATAGGCCGGTGTTTTGTCGCGCAGAACATTCGCGACAGTCAGGTCGCAGCAAATCTCGCGCACGTGTTTCATCTGCCGCCGTGCCCATATCAGCAAGGGATTGAACCAGTAAATGATCTGCATCATCAGCGTGAGTCCGTGCAGCCATAAATCGCCGCGCTTGAGATGAGCGAGCTCGTGCAAAAGCACATGCTGGGCCTCATCCTCGGAAAGATTGTCAAAATAGTTGGTTGGCAACAGCATGACCGGACGAAACATGCCATAGACGGCCGGGCTGCGGGCTTTGTCATTGAAGACGATTGCCGGCATATGGGTGATGTTATATTGCTGCGCCGTCCTCACCAAAAGCTCATGAAACCACTGCGGAATGGCACGTTTTTTTTGTTGGCTGTGCCAGCGTCGCAGTCGCATCATTTTTCCAATGAGCAGAGACAGAAGTACACTCATGCCCAGTGCCCAAATTGCCATGGCAATGGTCTGCCAAGATGGCGATGCGGCCGTATGAGCAAAGCCAGGTTCTATCTCGATGTTCGGACCCTTGACTTTATCGACCGCACTGTTGATCGTTTGATCAAGGATCGCCGGACGTGTCGATTCGGTTGGGCGACTCTTCTCTTCGCTATCGTCTCCCATTGGCAGCCGCTGGACAATCTGCTCGCGCAGACGCGGCTGCAGGAAAGAGACGATGCTCGTCTTCGCTGACCAGGTCGGTGGAATGAGCAATTTCAGCAGCACAAGCAACCACAAGGCGTGACGAACTTGCGGCCACGCCCATTTGCGCAGCAAAAAATCTATGCCGCTGATGATGATGATGAGCAAACTGACTTGCCAAAACATGCTCGCCATCCAGGTCCACCACTGGAGAGCAACAGAATTAATCGCTTCCATGAGATCCCTCCTTTGCCTGCTGGTCCATATCCTGCAGCATTTTGATGAGCTGCCGGCGTTCCACACTTGACAGTTTCTTTTCTTCGATGAGAAAATGCATGATCGGTTCGACAGCTCCACCAAAGACTTTTTCCACCAGATTTTTCATGGCATTTTTACGCGCGACCTTTTGGGCGACGAGCGGTTCATACACACTGATGCTGCCGCGCTTGCTCTCGGCGATGGCGCCCTTTTTCACCAGCCGCGTCAACATGGTCTTCACCGTCGTATAGGCCCATGTC
>RQOI01000443.1 GCA_003854995.1 Candidatus Zhuqueibacterota bacterium | reverse complement strand
ATCTGGGCTGAAAGCGACATTGTCATCAACGAAATCATGTACAACAGCATCGGCACGGATGTCGAGTTTGTCGAATTGTATAACGCCTCTGCCACCGATTACAACCTGCAAAATTGGTATATCCTGGATGATAATGATGACCATACGCCCTGCCTTTTGAACTGGACCCTCAAGCCCGGTGAATACCTGGTCGTCGCCGCTGATGTCACCCAGTTCAAAGGGAGATATCCGGCTGTCACCAATGTCAATCCGAATGCTTTTGATCCAGGTGGCGCCGGCTGGTCATTGGCGAATGGCGGTGACGCCGTCCGCCTGTTCGATAAGAACAAGGCGCTGCACGATATCGTGGTCTATGCCGAGGGCGGCGACTGGCCCGTTGCCGCCGATGGCGATGGTCCATCCCTGGAGTTGTTATATCCCTCGCTTGACAATTCGCTGCCGAGCAGTTGGGATCCCAGTCTGGTGAATGGCGGCACCCCCGGCGCCATGAACAGCGTCTATACTGAGAACGAAAAGCCCTTTTGCAAGGATGGGCAACGTTCTCCTGCCCTGCCGACGAGCACCGAAAATGTCGTCATCTCCATCTTTGCCTCTGATAAGGAAGGAATGGCGAAAGTGGAGCTGTTCGTCAACCTTGGCTCGGGATACACAGCGCAACCGATGAACGATAACGGCACCAACGGCGATGCTGTCGCCGGCGATACGCTATACAGCACCATCATCCCTGCGCAAATCAGCGGCAGGCTGGTGAAATACTACATGGCAGCGACAGATGACATGGGGCAAAAGACCGTCTGGCCGACCAATGCACCTGCCGACTATCATGCCTATACGGTCGATTACAAACCGCCAATGCTTCGCATCACCGAGCTGCTCGCCGTCAACAATACCGTCAATGCGGATGCTTTTGGCGACTATGATGACTGGTTTGAAATCCACAATGCGGACAGCAGGAGCGTCAATCTGGCGGGAATGTATGTGAGCAATTCGCTGGACAACTCAAAATCGCATGAATTGCCATCAATCACCCTGGCGCCCGGCGAATACAAGATCTTCTGGGCGGATAACGAGTCGGATCAGGGAAACTTGCATGTGGATTTCAAGCTCGCCTCGGATGGCGAAGAGGTGGCCATTTTTGAAACTGTCGACCACGGCAATGTGCTCATTCACGGCTGGAAATTCGGGGTGATGAGCGGCGATATTTCCATGGGCTTCATGCCTGAGACAGGCACAGCGCCGGAATATTTGAAATCCCCGACGCCCGGAGCGAGCAACAGCTCAAGTCAGCTCTATTCACCGGTCTGCATCAATGAATTTCAATCGACGAGCAACTTTGGCGGCACAGATGACTGGATCGAAATATACAACCGCGGCACAGCGCCTTTCGACCTCTCCGGTTGCTTTCTGTCGGACAAGCGGGGCAAAAACACCAAATGGCAATTCCCGCAGGGCAAGGTGCTCCAACCGGGTGAGTATTTGGTCATCTATGAAGACGCGCTTGGTTTTGGATTTGCCTCCGAAGGCAGCGATGTCATCATGCTCAGTGCGGCTGACAGCACAATAGGATTGGACTTTTATGATTTTAGCGACCAGCAGCCCGATATCAGCGAAGGACGTTACCCGGACGGCGCCAATACCTGGCAATTTTTCGTTGAGCCGACGCGAGGCGCTTCGAATTCCGGCAGCGCCGTTGCCGACTATCCGGCAGCGCCGCAGAAATTCGAGCTGCAGCAGAATTTCCCGAATCCGTTCAATCCGATGACAACCATCTCATTTTCACTTCCAGCCAGACAGAAGGTGATGCTTTCCATCTACAACACGCTTGGACAAAAAGTGGTCACCCTGGTGGACGATGTCCTTGCTGCCGGATCTCATTCGTTCGTCTGGAAAGCGAACGACGTGCCGAGCGGCCTCTATTTTTGCGAGTTCATCTCTGACGATTATGCGGCCAGCAAGAAAATGATATTGGCGCGATGAAGGCCAGGATCGATCGAGTTGACGCGATGCGCACTGTCGTGATTTGCAGAATGCATCGCGCCAACTCTATCGATGTCTGCGTTGTCATCATTTTCCTCCCCTCGCAGCGTTTGCTTCCAGCAACAGTCATCCCTTTCCCTTTGCTGCTTCGACCCAATAGAAATCGGGTTGCTCGATCGTGCTGATCTCCACAAATCCGGTTCCTTTCAGCCAAGCCTGCAGCCATTCGGATTTTGGCAGCTTGTCAAAAGAGACGATGCCGGCCATCCTGGCATGATAGTGATTCAATTTCCGCGAGCAACAGTTATGAAAAATGACGACCTTGCCGCCCGCTTTGAGCACACGATAAAACTCGGAGAGCGCGCGCCGGGGTTTTTGAATGTGAGGGAACGCGGAATAGCAGACAATTTTATCAAACATACCGGTCGTAAAAGCCAAGTGGCACGCGTCGGTACAGGTGAAGAGAACTCGGTCATCTGCAAAGTGTCTGCATGCCTCCTTCAACATGCGTTCTGAAATATCCGCGGCTATGATTCGTCCCGATTTTATCAGCTGCAAAAGAGGTGCGGTGAGGGCGCCGGTGCCGGCGCCGATGTCCAGGACGATATCATCCGGTGAGATGCCAAATTGGCTCATACACTTTTGCAGCGTCTGCCAAGATGTTTTATTTTGCCACGTTTCGGCAATCTCATTGAAGAATAATCGATGTTCTCTTGACATGGTGTTATCGCGATGCAAACAGAGGCTCACCTTTCATTCGACTGACGACAACCGGCACGACGACGATCATCGCAATGACGCCTGGCAGCCCCTGGGCGATCAGGCCAGCGGAAAAGATTTTGCCGGGTAATCCCAAGATGGGTGCGAGCACCATCACGATGAAGAAGAGCGCCAGACGAGACATGAACAGGCCGATGAGCAGAATCCATATTGTTCCGAGTCCGGTCCGCTGATATAATAGACTGATCGTGCCGCTCAACAGGATGAGCTCGATGATCATGACATGCAGAATGGGCGGCGATATGGGCGGCATGCCTGTCATCAGCGAAGAGAGAATGGGCGCCAGAATGGCGACGCTCAGGGCAAGAGGCGGCCGGAGAAGAAAGGCCGCAGTGGCAAGCGGCCAGAACATGGGAAGAAATGTGGAACCCAATCCCACCGCATGGAAGAGCATGGGGAACAATATCGCCAGCGCCATGAACATGGCGCTCAGCGTCAGTTGTTGCGTCCGTCTGCGCACCACGACCTCAGAAACTGTAGGACAGCTCTGTCATGAAGGTTCGCCCTGGCATGGGATAGCCGAGGATGGTCTGATACTGCTGGTCAAGGACATTCTTCATGGAAAATTTCAAGCCGAGGGTCTGCCATGGTGTAAAATTGACAGCCACATTGATCAGGGTATAGTCGGGTAGCTTGTCCCGCTGGCGGTCGTTGCCGTAGAGCTCCGCCACGTGCAGAATCGTCGCCATGAGATCGACCATGCCGAGATCCCACCCGCCGTAAAATGTCAGTTTGCGCTGTGGCGCTCCCTGCGTCTCATCGCCAAGGTTCAAGTCTGACCATGACATCGACAGATCGAGAGGAGTTATGGGGCGCCAGGTCGCCATGACCTCATAGCCGCTGTGGTTGAAATCACCCGAGTTGACAAAGTGCGGCTTGCCGTCAGCGTAGAGTGTCCGGATCATATTGCTGCCGCGGGAGCGGAAAAAGGCAGCCTCGAGCTCGGCGCTCTGGCCGACTCCCTGGGTGAAACCGATTTCATAGTTCCACATGTTTTCCGGCAACAGCTGTTCATTGCGCGGCGGAAACACATAGAGTTCCCGGATGGAGGGACTGCGAAATCCTTTTGCGACGGACAGCCGGGCCGAGGTCGAGCCTGTGATATGGGTGACGAGGCCCACTTTGGGCAGCAGTTCTGAACCGAAAATCGGATGCTGCTCCAGACGCAGGCCGGCCGAGGCGATAAAACGGTATAGAAAAAGTTGTTGCATATGAATATAAGGGGCCCATTCGGTAATAAAGCGCTTGCCATAATCGATGGCCGGGCTTTTATTGAGAGAAGCTTCAGCGTCACCGCCATAGCTTTTATAATCGAGTCCCAGAGTGCTCGTGCTGCCATTCCACAGTTTGGCGTTATGGTAGAGCAAGAGTCCGACAGTTCTATCATTCGAACGCCAGCCGTCATATATTGCATGACGGCCGAAATTGCCGTGCAGTTTTACATACGAATCGCCATATCGACCGCGATGATCGAACGTCACGTCCGCTCCGGAACGGCGGATATCGTACCAGTGATCCAATACGGGCTGATTAACTGTGCCGGGATCGAGCAGGCGAATATCATTATAGTTGGCATTGAATTCCAGCATTGTGCCTTCGCTCAAAGAATAGCCAAAATGAGCGGTTGTAAACGTGCCATTATAGTTCGAGTCATTGCGATGTCCGTCGGTACGCTGCGTCCCCAGAGTGACATAATAGTCAAGAGCATTCACTTTGCCGCCATGATGCAGATTCAATTTTTGGCTATTATAGTTACCGGCGCCCGCTCGCAAGCGCGTCTGGAACCCATCCTGGCGGACTTTATTTGAGATGAGATTGATGACGCCGCCCATGGCGTTGGTGCCATAGAGGAATGACGCGGGTCCGCGCACCACCTCGATACGTTCAAGGCCGTCGAGCGAATAGGCATCTGGCAACGGATGACCCATCATGCCCATGATATCGGGACGACCATCGCGCAGGACGAGGACGCCGGTCACTGGCGATCCTCCGACGCCACGGATCGACAGTTGACCAGCAGCACCGGAAGCAACACCATATCCCATGACAGCGCGCTCGGTGATGAACATGCTTGGGATATGATCCTTGATCAGCTCAAGTGGTGAGCTGCTAATGGATTTTTCGATGAGCTCTTTATCAATGACGGACACGCTCGCCGCGATATCTCTTTGAGAACCTGCCACTTTGGTCGCCGTTACGACAATGGGATTAAATCTATATTTCACCGAATCCGCCGTCTCTGCAGCAAAATTGAGGGATGGCGCCAGGCCGATTGCGAACGCCAACAAGTGCCATTTTTTCACGCGATTTTCCTTTCGTGCTTCATTTAATGCTCTTCCCCGTCGTCGTCATCACCAGGCTGCCGTGTTTGACGCCCTTGGTGCCGATGAGCTCGTTCGCGAGGGCGCGCACGACCTTGGCGCAGCCGCGCACAGCGGAGACTTCGAGGCTGTTCTCCTCATCCAGCTGAACGTGCATGGTCGATATGATTTCCTGCAATGGGCCCTGCGATTGCAGTTTCTTTGTGATGGTGTTCAGTTTTTTATCAACGATCACGGTCAGGGTGCCAATGACTTTATCTTTCGGATCTTCCCATTCGTCGCGAATGAGCGCCTCGCGTATCAGATCGCGAATGGCTTCTGAGCGATTGGCATAGCCCTTTTTCTGAATGTGCTTGTCGAATTTAGCCAACAAGGCCGCATCCAGGGACACACCAAATCGAAGTAAAGAACTCATACTGGTTGACTCCGCAGTGTTACGATTTTATTTAAAGTAACACGATTATCGCATAAAGTCAATAGAAAATAGTGCGCTCAGGAAAAAATCATGCTGGCGAACGTCACTGTCGATCGTTCGTCGTCCATGATCGCGTTATCATAGTGCAGCAGCGTGGCGTGCGCAGGAGGCAGGATTTCCATGAGGGTTCGCAGTGCTGGATAGCCGCAGATGTTATATTTGTTATTTGATCGTATGAAATACTGTTCGAATTTCGCCATGTCGTGTTGTGCAAGTGCATCGAGCACGTCCTTGTCCGCCTGTTCCACTTTTGCCAGCATAAAAGAGTCTGGTCGAAAGTCATCGCCGTAATGCGGCCCGATATGCGACAAGTCGACGCTGGCGATGAAGCATACCGTCCCCCGGTACGAATCGGTCTCGGCTCGCAGGGCAGCGGTCATTTCGGCAATCTGCTTCTTATTCGCTGCTGATGGCAAGTGAGAAAAGGAACACAGGATCGGCACAATGCGAAAATCTGACGTGCAATGATATCGCAGAAATAGAGTTTGAAACTCGATACTGTGCTCATCTCGATGGACAATTTCATCCGCAAAAAAATCGGTCGTGCATCTCTCCATGATATTCTTGACGATTGTTTTGTCGGTTTTGACGAGCCCGAGCGGCGTCTGAAAATCTTTAGTCGTCATCACAAATGCATGCGTCGTCGGTTGGTGGGAAATGCCGAGAATGACGAATAAATCAATCGGTTGGGCGCGCCGAAGGACATCATAGGCGGCCGCATAGGTGGCGCCGCCGAGTCGTAGATCAATATGCGGCAGTATCATGGCTTTGATATTTTTCTTTTCAAAGCGCGTGAGAATCGACTTGTCCACCGCCCCAGCATCATGATAGGTCTGCAGTTCCTTTTCGAGCGCGCTCCTTTCGAAGGCGTAACTATCACCAGCGCAGGTTGCGGCGCGGATATCCTGATTGCGAAAGGCTGCTTCAATTTGTGCGATTCTCTTTTGTGAGCGCTCATTATCGAAAAGCAGGCCATCGTCCATCTTTTTGATCATCTTGTGCAAACGGTCGGCCGGCAACACGGCGCCGAAACGCCTCGTATAGCAGGAGAGCATATCTTCCAGGCTGTGGGCGCCGTCGCAAAACTGCAGCAAATAATAAAGGTCAAGAGGCAGGAGGATGATGGCCTCTGACAATTCGAGAGGATCTTTCAAACCGACAAAGAGGTTTTTATTCCTGTCCTGATATCGAAATGGCTGGATGCCGGGCCGAATCTTGGGGTAGTGAATCCACTGCGATCCTTTACGAATCTCCTGCGAGTCTCTTTTCATGTCCTGAACCAAAGCGCTCAATCACCGGGCGCACCCACAGGTGGCTGAGGTGAGTCATGTTCCGGCTCCGTGCCCAGCAGATTAGGAGTCGGTTCAGTAAAGAGCTTTTCAATGATATATGCTTCCAATTTGTGCCCGCGTAAATAGACTGCTGCTGCAAGGCTGTCCGAAAGAGTCAAGTCACGTGTGGCAAGCGGCCGCCTCGATGATCGACTCCGCGATTTAGTCGCAGCCGGCAGCGGTTTCGTAATGTTCTGGGCGATTGCTGCATGCGGATCAAATCCTTCCCGATAGGGCAGTCGCAATTCGTATCCTTTCGGCACGGGCATCGTGTTCAGAATGACACTGTTTTGAAAAGCTGGATTATAGGCGATGAGCGTATCGATCGGCACTTGAA
The DNA here is from genome assembly GCA_003854995.1 of Candidatus Zhuqueibacterota bacterium. Classification (GTDB taxonomy): domain Bacteria; phylum Zhuqueibacterota; class Zhuqueibacteria; order Residuimicrobiales; family Krinioviventaceae; genus Kriniovivens. The sequence goes on along the minus strand of RQOI01000443.1, from coordinate 4,266 downwards.
AAATCTCGGCCAACTGTTTGAGGTAAGCGGACTTGGGCAGCTGTATGGTCTGAAACCGGATTGCCGGATAGGGCTGCACCCCGTCGAAATAGGCGGCATGGTTTTCAGCGACATGCCAGGCGGCCAGGAACTCGGCATAGAAATTTTTTGACGCAAAGCTGAACATCGGGCTGCTATATTTTTCATAAATGATGCCGAAATCGTCGGTTTCGCATTGCTCTCTGGCTTTCAGCATACCATTGACGCCGTGATTGTATGCGGTGATGGCCAAAGGCCAGCTCTGCAGCTCATCATAATTTTTTTTCAGCAGTTGTGCAGCGCCATCGGCGGCGATGAGCGGATCGAGACGTTCATCAATCGCTGCGTCAATCGTCATGAACAGTCGTCCGGTATAGCGCATAAACTGCCACACGCCAGCGGCGCCGACTTTTGAATAAGCCTTGAAATTGAAGAGTGATTCGACATGCGGAAGATAGGTCAACTGCAGCGGCAAATCATAGGATCTAAAAATTGCCTCAATATTATCCTTGTAATACCCGGCCCTCTTGATGCTCTCCTCGAAGTGGTCTCGCAAGCCCACCTGGGCGCGGACGGCATAGATGGCACTCGCAAATTTTTGCGGTTCATCATGCTGAGACCACAGGATATAGACATGCCGTTCTTCTGCCGTGAGAGAGTCCAGATGAACCGGGGATTTTTTTTGCGCAAGATTCTGCAATATGAGTCGATAGCGGTCTTTGACGTCTTCAACGACCTGCCATGTCTGCAATGAATCTGCCGGGCGGTTATCCAAATTGATAACTTTATAAATGATGGCCAGATCGTTCCTGTCATGGATGACCACATGGTTTGAAGAATACTGGCTATAAATCTTTGTCCAAAAGTCGACGTTTTTTTCAATCTGCGGCGGGATGGGAAAGAGCTCATCCGCCGAGGATGATCCGAATAAAACTAAGCCGACCGAGCTCGCCACGCCCCATGTTACAACAAGCTGTTTCTTTCCCCATCTCCCGATAAAATGGCCGATGCATGCTAACAAGACTTCCATATCCCTTCTTCATCCCACAGGTTGGTGTTCGCCATGCCGATTCCCGTTCGAGTTTTTTGATCATCGCATGGATGCTGCTGCTCCTCCGAATTGTTCATCCAGGCCACATAACTGCTCATAGAGCAGGCTATGGCAGGATTATAAATACGATTCTTTTTGAAATTTGCAAATAACTATTTATGCAGCTCTTTCGACGCAGGTTGAATTATGGACTCACGTAAAAGAGTCGATGTCTATTTCGTCCCAGTCCAGTTTTTTTCGCGCCAAAAAAAGTGCCGCCATATGAGGTTGCCGCTGTAAAATATTGGTGACGATGTCCATCAATTGTGACTTGGCAATTTTCTCTATATCAGCAAGGACATGGGACAGATTCATAAAATCATCAGCATCGTTTATCCAGCCATAGAGCAAAGCAATGGCGTGCAGACATATTTTCCTTTCGCTACTGCATGTACAGCTGTTGGTAATTTCTTTTCCATGCAGTTCGATCCGGACATCATAATTTTCAAAAAAATTGCCAATTCGCCCGGACAATTTATTCCGATAAACAACAGCATTTTCGATCTGAGAATTTTCATAGAACAGCAGCGCCTCTCCATCCGCTGCCTCCTGATCAAAAGCAGCGATCTGCGCATAGTCGAGGTTTTTCAGTTCGACGGCAACGGTGTCATCATCTTCAAGAGGCATTCACTCTAGAGCCTTTTAAAAACTGTCAGTTACAGCAAACCTATCATACAAAATGGAAAAACAACTCGCAAGTATAAAATGAAAAATCAGCTGAAAAAAGCGGCTTTTTTCACTCATTCGATGACTGCAGCAATGGAGGAAGAGTGAGATCCTTCAATGGCAGAAAAGAGTCCCTCTTTTGTCGCGGCGAGATGGTTAAAAAAGGTTCTTCATTCGACCGAGATCAGGCCTTCTTTTACAGCGTAGCGGACGAGACCGGCAATATTGCCGAGCTTTAATTTTTCGTTCAATCGATGTCGGTGAGTTTCAACGGTCTTGGGACTGATGAACAGCAGGCCGGCAATTTCTTTACTGCTGTGTCCTTCGGCTAAGAGTTTGAGGACTTGCGTTTCGCGAGCCGTGAGCGGGCTCGTCATTGCCGCGCCCGAATCTGGTGAGAGCCAGCCTTGCACAGCGTCCCTGGAAATCACTGAACTGAGATAGATCTGATCGCCCAGCACGCAATCGATGGCGTTTTTCAATTCATTGACAGCGGATTCCTTCAGCAGATAGGCTGAGGCCCCGTTGCGCAGACAATCTTTGATGTATCTCTCCTTGTTGTGCATGCTCAGGACAATGATCTTTGTCCTGGCTGATCGGAGTCGCACCTCTTTGATGACATCCACACCCAGCAATTTTGGCATACTGATATCCAGGATGAGAATGTCGGGTTGCAGTCGCGCCGACAGCAATACCGCCTCATGACCGTCTCCTGCCTGGCCGACGATCTCTATATTGCCAAAGGACTCCAGCAGATGCGCAATGCCCTCGCGCACGATTCGATGATCATCAGCCAAAATCAACTTGAGCTTTTGCATCTCAGTCCTTTGTGCGCGATGGAACAGTGATGTCAATCTTTGTCCCCTCATTCGGGGCGGTTTGCAGGTTAAAAGTGCCGCCGATGAGATCGATCCTCTCTTTCATGTTCATCAGCCCGAATCCTTTTCTCCTGCTGTTGAGCACACTGGAAAGATCGAATCCTCTGCCGTCATCATGAATGGACAGAGATATACAGTCATCATTCTTATGCAATCTCATCTTCACGTGCGAGGCATGTGAGTGCTTGAGAACGTTAGCCAGGCCTTCCTGCGAGACGCGATACAAGGCTGTCTCCAGGCTTTTATTTTTCTTGTGTGCAAGCCACTTTTTTTCAAAGTCAATGTGCAGAGCGCCCGTCATCTCAATATTTTCGACAAGATCATCCAGGGCTTCCACAATGCCAAAATCATCCAAAAGCCTCGGACGCAACCGATGGCACAGGGCACTCGTCTCTTTTATCAATGCTGATAATAGCGCTTCTGAATTTTCCAGGATTTCTCTGGCCTGGGCGACCTCGTTGTGCAGATTTGATTTCACTGCGGAAATGTTCAGTTGCAGTGCGAAAAGACTTTGCCCGAGCGAATCGTGAATGTCTCTGGAGATGCGTCGTCGTTCCTCTTCCGAGATCTGAATGAGTTGCTCTGCAAATGTCTTTTTCTCATCGAGGGCGATGGCCGTGTCAGCGGTGTTGATGATCAATCCGACAAAGCCAATGATCACCTTTTCTTCGGTGATGATCGGCGCGAGTATGATGCGGGAATATCGGCATGCGCTTTTGTTTTTTTTTCGACAATATAACTCCAATGTCTTTTGCTGGACGACCACTCTTTCACAGAGTTCAGTCAAGAGTCGAGCCAAGGCCATTGGTTTGAAGGATTGAAGTTGTCTTCCCTCAAAATGGCCCCAGTGACGCTGAAAATTCTGATTGACCTTGAGAAAACGGCGATCGAGCGTCAGACTGAAGAGATCAAACGGAGCGTTTTCAAACAGAGCGCGATAGCGCGCTTCGTTTTCAATCTTCTCGACATGCGAGGCATGGATATCTGCCCGTCTCTTGAGCGCTTCCTGTCGCATCATCCGGCAATATCCATTGGCCACGTCGGCGAGAACCTTTGCGAGTCTTGGTTGCAGCCACAGCACCTCGTCAGCGGTCAGATCCTGCATCATAATATGCGACAGGACATATTGTACATCCCCCAAGTCCGATTGCTGGATCAAGTTCCGCACGAGCAGTTCGCCGACGGCTTCAGCGCTTTCTGCGTCCTCTTTGCGTGGAATCAGCGCATTAAAGCAGCCAGTGACAATCTCTTGCAGCAGCTTTTTTTTCTCGTCCTCTGAACGGTTTTTATCGATTGGCGATACAATTTTAGCAAGGGCGGCGTACAGATCGGACCGCTTGCGCTGCAATTTCATTTGTACATCATCAGCGATGCCAGACATAGGCTTCAACAGCCCCTCTTTTAGCCAGACTTTGATGAGCACACCATCTTTGAATATCTTGAGCTATACAGCAAGTCATCCCTGGTCGTTTGAATATAGCTCAAACGCGCTATATTGTCAAGCATCTATTTTCAACATCATTCTAACGTCAGTTACTGGAAAAATTGAATAAAAAATCAACACAAAACCACAAAAACATAAAGGATCACGAAGAAAAACTTTCGCGCTTGATT
>RQOI01000442.1 GCA_003854995.1 Candidatus Zhuqueibacterota bacterium | reverse complement strand
GTGATGGAAGTGGCTTCATTTTGCAGATAGATTTCGCCGCCGATCATGACCGACACCACATCCAGCATACGGCAACCGGTATAATCATTCGGCCATTTCGACGTGTTGATGCGAGGATAGTCGGCCAGCTGCGTATTGTTTTCAAAATAGAGCATGACCCGATTGCCGTTCATATAGCCGGCGCGCTCCTCCGATATATCTCCCGCCGGATCATCGGGACCCTCATAGACCTTGCCCTGCCCGAAGGCCGATGCCAGGTACAATGCGAGGCCCAATAAAATCAAGATATGCTTTTTCATTCCTTGTCTCCCGATTAAAACAGAATCCCAAAGCCGAGCTTGATCTGCCGCGGCGCAGAAAAGGCCGTCGGATTTTCGACGCGGTCTTCGTAGGTATTGAAATCGCTGCGGTGGTTGGCGCGATCCGATGCAAAGATGATCGTGGTATAGGGTTGACCCGTGTCGCTGTAAACCCAGTTGGCATTTTTCCGATCGAACAGGTTATAGATGTTCAGGGTGATCTGGCCGCGGATGGCGCCGCCGAGTGGAATATTGTAGTAGCTCGACAGATCGAATGTATAGCCGGCGGGCTTGTAGGCATTGTTCTCGTACAGGTTGATGAGCGAGAGCGGGCTGATTTCCAGCGGCGCATAGGTGTACGGCGTGCCGGAATTATAATAGCCTGTCATGGTCGCGCCCCATTTTCGCGCCGCATAGCGAGCGGTGAGGTTGAAGGTCTGCCGTTGGTCCCATGACATGGGGATGAGCCGGGTGATCGGATCCATGCTGTTGCCGGCGCGAGTGAACGTCTGCGTCGGATTATCCGCATTGCCGCGCGTGTAGGCCAGGGTATAGTTCAAGCCGGCGAAGAAATTGCCGACGACATAGTCCCATTTCACTTCCAGTCCGCGGGCATTGCCATAGTCCTTGTTGGTATAGAGCCCATATTCAATCTGATTGTAGGTCGAAACGATGGCCGTGCTGAGGAGATCGTAGATATCGCGGTAATAGAGCGCCAGCTCCAGTCCCATGCCGCGGATCAGTTCCTGCCAGATGCCGATCTCGTATTGAATGGTCTTTTGCGGTTTCAGCAGCGTGTTGCCCATGGTGGTGCTATAGTCGTTCACCGGCACGCGAAAGATATTGTTCGCATAGAGGGCGTACATGGGCGGCATCTGGAAAAAGTGGCCGTAGCTGATGTGCAGAACCGCCTGATCGCTCAATTGATAGGCCAGGCCAAAACGCGGACTGAGCTGCGTCTGCGGCGGCGCCTTTTTGTAAACGGACATCATGCTGCTCGGCAGCGCCAGCTGGTTGGCCGGATTGCGCCGATCCGACGGATAGACCTGATTGGAATTGAAATAGTCATAGCGCACGCCCAGATTGATGACCATCTCCTGGAATTCCATTTTATCCTGCAGATAACCGGAGAGCTCGTACGGCCTGACCGTGTAGACGTCCATCGTTTTGTCGGTGATCGGCATGATTTCCAGCTCGTAGAACGGGAAGGTGATTTTGCCGGTTGGATCTTGCACGCGATCGTTTTCGAACGACAGGCCCTCGTATATGTTGCGCACATCGACGCGGGTGCGGTCGATGTTGTGATGGATATAGAGGAGGCCGGCTTTCAGACTATGGCTTTTGTTTGCCTGCCAATAGAAATCGAGCTTGCCGGTGGCGTCCTGAAAGGTGTCCTTGCTCTTGCCCGGGCTGTCGTTGCCGCCGGTGGCGAATCCGGTCGTGCCGGTGCCCTGATACTTGGGATGTACATAGCGCGGATCGAGCGGATCCTCATAGACATAGCTCTCGCCCGTGTTTTCGAGGTAGGAGAGTTTCAGGTCGTAAAAGAGTGCCGGCGTGATCATTTGATTCAGCGTCAGGGCGCCGTAGTGGGAGCGGCCATAGCCGTTGCGCAGGGCGGTCGGGTTGTATTTATAGCTGTGGTTGTAGCCGCTCGTCTGGCTGCCATTGAAGGTGTAGAGAGCGGATACTTTGATATTCCTGGTCATTTTAGCGGCGATCTTGCCGGTGAAATTGTCATAGACATCATGATCCATCGATTTGTATTCGCCGGTGCCGCTGGCTTCGGTGTGCCAGTCGCCGGGATCATCGGTCGGATAGTTGCTGAAATCGATTGGATTGAAGCGGTAGATGCCATTGAGATGGCCGTTGAGATTTTGATGGCGATAGTTCAAAAAGAATGTCAGGTTTTCTTTCCAGATCGGACCTTCGAGCTGGAGTTTGTAATCCTGGCTCAGATTACGGGTTGAGCCGGTTACGAGGCCTGGAAAGACATCGGTGCTGCCGGTGACATAATTGGCAAAACTGCCGGAGGCCGAACCATGCAACTGGGCGCCGCCCTCCTTGGTCACCGCATTGACGATGCCGCTCATAGCGCGGCCGTATTCGGCGTTGAAGGTGCCGGTGATGACCTCGAGATCCTGCACCGCTTCGGTCTCGACGCTGACGCCGCTGTAGGAGCCGTAAAAAGCGTTATCGACCTGCATGCCGTCGATCAGATAGGTGACCTCGGTGTTGCGGCCGCCGCGAAAGTGGCCGTTGACCACGCCGGCCTGCATGTTGACCACCTGTCCCAGGCTCTCGACCGGCAGGAGCTCCATTTCATCCGAGGAGACGTTGCGCACCGAGCTGGTCTGGTCTTTTTTCAGCTGGATTTTTTCCGCGGTCACCACCACTTCCGCGCCCTCGATGACCGTCGGTTTCAGTTTCGCCGTGATATCGAAGGTGCGATTGACCGAGACGCGGGCGCCTTCGAGTAGCAGCGTTTCGTAGCCCATCATCTGCACGCGGATGGTGTAGCTGCCGGGCGGCACATTGAGGATGAAAAATGAGCCATCCGCGCCGGTTGCCGCGCCCATATTGGTGTTTTGCACCGTGATATTGGCGCCGATGAGCGGTTCGCCGGACTGTTCATCGAGCACAGTCCCAGCGATCTTTCCCGTCGTCTGCGCCGGGGCAGTGGAGAAACAAAAGCAGAGAAAGAGCAGTGCGAACAGCAATCGTTGCATCTCTGATCTCCTTGGTTTGAATGAAAAAATGGAATCTTGCATACGTTCGCTTACGAAAAACTGACAAAAGAATGGTGACGATTTGCGAAAGATGGAAACGAATTGGATGAGATAAAAGAATGCAGCGCGGACTATATGACGCGCCTTTTCTCATGTGTGATAATATTGATTTCGTATTATTAAAACAAGAGGTTTTTCGCGGTGCAGGGAAAAGGT
>RQOI01000441.1 GCA_003854995.1 Candidatus Zhuqueibacterota bacterium | reverse complement strand
TATAACCTGGGCAACCGGAATCTCAAGCCGCGCAAAACCGTGCAGTATGAGCTGGGCATCGAGAGAAATTTCAGCGGCTTGATCGTCGATGTGACCGCTTTCTACAAAGACATCACGAACACGATTCGCGATATCAGGGTCATCACCCTGGACAACGGCTTTTACATCACCACCGGCAACGCCGATTACGCCGATGCCAAAGGCGTCGAGATCGCCATCCGCAAACCGCTGACCTCGGTGTGGGGCGGCTATTTGAATTACACCTGGAGCACCGGCATTGCCGGCACTTCGGGTGATCCGGAGGTGATCATCCCGCCTGATTCGCCGGCGCAGATCAAATATCCCTCCGATATCGGCGATATCATTGTCTACGATCCGGCGCGACTCAAATTCGGACTTGTAGTGATGACGCCCAAGAGTTTCAGCTGGATGGCCGGGCTTTTTTCGAACATTCAGGTGTCTGTCGATTACCAGATCTATTATCCCCATGAAAGAATTCCCAGTCACGTCCTGGTCGCTGAACACAAGATGATCCGGCCGCCGGATCGCAACGCGGATGTCCGCATCCGCAAGGATTTTGTCTGGAAAAAGCTGCGCCCCGCATTTTTCATCGAGATGCGCAACGCCTTTAACGATCAGTGGGTCAATCTGGAGCTGCCGTTTGACTCCAAATCGCGGGTCGATTTCATCAACTCGAATATGAGCGTCTTCCCGCAGCAGCATCCGAGCGGCGGGCCGTTTCCCGATATCTTTCAATACAGGAATTTGCCCCGCACCTTTGTGCTGGGCGTGGCGCTGGGATTCTAATGTCATTGAATGTGAGAGTTTACTATGAATCAGCACAAATCAAGAGCCGTCCTTTTTTATGTCGCACTTGGCGCGATTCTGCTTTTCGCGATGCAGGCAGAGGCTCAAGTGAACGCAACGCACACGCGCGGCAAGCTGTGGGAGTCGCTGGCGAATTTTGGCTTCATCGGCGACGGCGGCGCCTGGGACTATCAGCAGATGTCGGCCATCGGACTCTACCCGGGCTTTACCGGTTATACCTATCCGGATCACGAAGAGCGCGTCTATCTGTGGCCGAAAGTGACCGCCAACTTTCACAATTTTCGCAGCGGGCCATGGATATTCGCCAAAAACGCGCAGACGCTCGTGCCGCCCGACTATCACGCCGAGGAACGCGACTTTTTGTTCTATCATGCCTCATTGGCGAACGGCGAGACGGGCACCCTGTACAGCAATCCGACGTTCAAAACGAAGCTGAACTCTATCGGCACGCCGGATTTTGATCCCTTTTTGCCGGAAGAGATGAATTACTCCTGGTTTCATACGGCCACCGGCATCACTGTCAAGCAGCGATCGATGGCCTTCAGCTATCCGGATTACGATGATTTCATCATCTATGACTATGTCTTTACCAACACCGGGGAGCTCGCTTTCCCGGCTCTGAATGAGACGAAACAGCTGATCCAGACCCTGGATGAAGTCTATATCACGTTTCACAGCGGCATTCAGGTGTCAACAAAGGGCATCCTCAATTTTCACTATGATGAAAATCTGCTGGCCGGTGTGGCGCCGGGCGGCGGCTTTTTGGGCTGGCGCGCCTCGGACGAGGGCAAGGGCGGTTTCATGAACTATTACGCCGTTGAAAACGATGGTCCCGACGGCAAAGGGGTGCTCTACTACAGTCGAAATTATAACGGCGGCAGGGAACCGATCCCGGCGAGCATGGATCCCTATAAAATCCGCAATAATTGGCAGGATTTTCTGCGCCTTCGGTCTGACTGGCTGCCCGAGCTGCAGGATCCGTCATGTTTTGGCTTTGTCTTTCTCTATCGCACGCCGCCGTCAGGCGCCGGGCCAGATCCGTTCGATGCTGATCCCGACTATTTCAACATTTACAGCGACGAGAGGGATAACTTCAAGAACAAGGAAGTGGACTTTGAAAACTTTGGCCTTGACCTCTTCAAAGTGAACGAGATATTTGAATACGCCACCCACAATTTCCTGCCGCCGAACGAGGGCAACCTCTATTGCTGGTACACCAGCACCTTTGGCCCTTACACCCTGGCGCCTGGCGATTCGATCCGCCTCATCCTGGCCGAGATCGCCGGCGTCATGGACTTGAAGCAGGTGGCGGTCGGCGATCCGGAGCACTGGTATCCCGACAGCTCCATCGCGGCCATCCAGAGGAATGCGGCGGCGGCGCGCAATGCCGTCAGGTGGGGCATCGGCGGGACGACCGGAGGCATCGACATGGCGGCCGATGTGCCGGAACCGCCGCCGGCGCCCAACTGCGCGGCAGTGACCGTGTCGGCGGGTCTCGATACGCCTTACATCTCGGTCCGCTGGGATCGATTGGCCGAAGAGACCGTCATCAGGGATGGCAGCGGGGATGTCTTTTATGACGGGGCTGCTGATTTGAGCGGCTATCGCATCTATCGAACCTTTGATGAACGCGGCATCTGGTGGGATCTGGTGAAAGAGATCTCGGTCGCTGAACTGCCCGTCTATTGGGATGCAGAAAACAATCGCTACGAGTACCTCGACAGCGATCTGCAGTTCGATTTTGAATTCAAGT
>RQOI01000440.1 GCA_003854995.1 Candidatus Zhuqueibacterota bacterium | reverse complement strand
TGCATATTCACCAAAGGCTTGAAATCCATAGCGGGTGGAAAATGCGCTCTTGTCCGACGCTAATACCAGAAACTCATCCGGGGCAAGGAGAGCGTCATTTGGGAATGCATAGGTTATGCCGCGAGAAAAATTAAAGCCGGATAAATCCAGTATTTCTTCACCGATATTCTTCAGCTCGATGAACTCGAACTCTCCGTCATTATCATCGACCTCGCCCTCATCCAGTGGATGGTAATGTATCTCGCTGATGCGCAGATTCTCAATCCCCTGCAACACCCAAAAGGTAGCCTCATGCACAGCACTCCAATTCACATTGTCAAAGGCGCGGGCCTTGACGTGCGTCGTTCGCTCGATGGCCAATGGTTCTCCATATTGTCGGGCATTTTCTGATATTTCGCCGGCGTTCGAAGCAATGCCCGCCACCAGCTCTGTCCCGATCAAAAAATCCGAGCTGTTCAATTCAACATTCAAGGCATGGATTGCCAGCAAATTCTCGCCGGGCAGCAGCTCGTTGAGGTAACCGGAAAGGTCAAAAGCAGTCCATTCATCAGCTTCATGGTTGGCAGTCGCCGCTGCATTCCATGCCAAGCTTGTTGGTGCATTGGCTTCGGCCACTTTTTCGCCATTCAGCCACACCACAAAACCGTCATCATAACGCATCCGGAGGGTCAATAGATTATAGCTGTCACGTTCGGTTTTGTCCACTGAAAACGGTATCCGCACATAGCAGCTGGTCTGCCTGTTCACCATGTCAGCGCCCACGTTCATTTTGATGATATTCTCATATCCCTGCCCTTGCTCGTAACCCACATTTCCGGAGCCGGATTGCCAGGCCGAATCATCAAAGTCAAGAGATTGCCTCCAGGCGTTCTGTATCGCTGCTGTAGGTACGTGAACTTTTTTCCCCCCATTTTCCATAATGAGCGTTGAATAGCGTGTCGATGCCTCAAGAGGTTGATAGGGATCCGATCCGTCTGTGGTATAATAAATTTGACCTCGCGGAGCGGTCATTGTCAATTGAAATCCCTTGGCGACCCGATCGCTTTCAGAGTTGAAGATCGGCGGATCGGATGGCGGATACCATCCTTTTGCCCGCAATTGACGCAGAACGATAGAGGTGCGGTTGGGCAAAAAATCTTTAATGATATAATCCACCGCTTGCTGCCAGCCATTGTCGCGGGTAAAAGCGGGCTCTCTTTTTGAATCTCCCCAGCGCGCCGATTCGGCGATGATGGCGAGGTCAATTTGTTTCTTTCTGGCCAATATGCGGGCGAGATTTGCCTCCGGCGTCACCGCGCCGCCATGGTAAAAATGTTTATAAACGCGATTGGCAAAGCGATTCACATAGAGCGGATTTTCAGCAAGTTTTTGATGAATCCATTGCGGATTCGATTTTTCAAAGACGCCGCCAATATCAAATGGGCCGGTTCGATCTTC
>RQOI01000439.1 GCA_003854995.1 Candidatus Zhuqueibacterota bacterium | reverse complement strand
TTGTTTTCTTTGCGCATCCTCGGCGTGCTCTGCGCCTTTGCGTGAATTAATTTCATAGTATTCTAAAATACTTTTACGATCGCCCTGGATATCCATCCTGGGCGGGAAATAATGGGGGATATTTGTCCCCATCGGACGGATGTCCCCATCCATTGCCCGTCCGGCACGAATGTGCCGAACGATCAGTGATGTAGCTATTCCTTTGGATCTTTGCGCGAATGAATTTCATTCTATTTTAAACTGTTTTTTTCGGCCGATCGAATGAATTCAGCTTTTCCATATCCTTGCCGTACAGATCGAAAATCGGTGTGCCGACTTCGGTGAGCAGTCGCTCCAGGTAAATCTCGTGATTGACCAAATCAACGGTATTGGAGACGAGTCCGCGATTCATGGAAAAGACGCCATCCATGGCGCCGTCAGAAAAGATCGAGCCATTGATGCACTGCCGGCGGTCAGACGCCAGGAGAAACTGACGTCCCAGCTCCGGAACAGCCTGCAACTTACTGCGGCTGTGCAAAATGGCGCCGGCGCCGGCGCGCTGTAATTTTGCCAGCCCATCATGGTGACTATAGAGCATGATTGCCATCTTGACTTTGCGTCGCGCCGCTCGCAGCAGGAACGGCAGCACCGAATCAAACTCTTCCGCCCACAGCGCCACGTGCAGGGCTTTTGTTGCGGTCTCGACAAGGTCATGCGCCCGGGTCACCAGGTCGTCACGCGAGGTCACCCGCCAGAAATACTCCACCACATCCGGCGAATGCTGCAGCTGTTCGAGCTCATGCCTGGCGCGTGCACAAGCAGCCATTTGGTCTTTTTGAATGTTTTCAAGCAGAATGTCCGGATCCACGGCGACGTAGACTTTGGCCTCTTTTTTAGCTGTCTCGGCACGAACAGCGGCGCCGCGGAGGACGAGTCGGTCCAGGACCTCGTAGACCTTGGCTCTGGGCACAGCGCTTTTCGCTGCCACCTGATATCCGTTCGCCGGTGACTGCGTCAGCAGTGCGCAATAGGCCCGCGCTTCATAGTCACTGAAACCGATCGCCTTGATGGAGTCGTAGGCATGTTCGAATGTCATCTCATCCTCGTTGACAATAACGTAACCACTATAGTAACTACTGAATTCATATGCAAGTACTTTTTTTCGGCGAAAATGCGAGTTACAGTTATAATGCTGGCATTCGGGCAAAGCACCCCCATTCGACGGTGCCTCACCCGCATAAACATTGTACTACCTATAACGAGGTTTTGATCAGGACAAGACAATTCCTTCGATATTCAGAGTTCGATATTCGATATTCAATATTCAATATTCATCATTCTCTCTGAACGCCGAATGATATCTGGGATCACCAATCTTCAATCCCTTTTCTTTTCATCTGAACGGCTGAATTGTCTCAAGCATCTGCAAAAACGGCACCGCCCGCACCTTTTCCGCGAGTGGAAAAATATGCTCCCCCATATGAATGACATCGAGACGGGTTAGCTTCAAGGTATCCATGGCGCTGCGCATGGAGGGCGTCAAACGCGGTGCAGTCGTTCGTTTGATCTCAAAGCCGTATCGTTTGCGGCCCCGCGGAATGAATAAATCAAGTTCAGCGCCGGCGTGCGTGGCCCAGAAATAGCACTCGCTGTATTCAACGCCCAAATGCCGAATGAGTTGCTCAATGACAAATCCTTCCCATGATGCGCCAACTTTGGGATGACCCTCCAGATCGGCCATTGTGCGAACATTGAGCAACGTATGCATTAAACCGCTGTCAGTGATATACACTTTGGGCGCTTTAACCTGGCGTTTGGAGATGTTTTCGAACCACGGCTGGAGCTGTCGAACGACCAGGGCGGAGGTCAGGGCATCTAGATAGCTCCGCACCGTCGTATGAGCCAGCCCAAATGAACGACCAATGTCCGAAGCGTTCCATATCTGCCCGTGATAATGCGCGAGCATGGACCAGAAGCGTCTTAGGGTCGTAGAGTTAATTGTGAACCCCAGTTGCGGCATATCGCGTTCGATGAACGATTTGATGAAGCTTTTGCGCCATGCTTCGCTGTTGGCATGTGTTCGGGCCAAAAATGACAACGGAAAGCCACCGCGCAACCACAGTTTTTCGAGATTTTCCAAGCCCACCTCATTGATTGAAAATCCGCCTAATTCTTGATAAGTGATTCGTCCAGCCAATGTTTCAGAACTCTGCCTGAGCAGGTTCGGAGAGGCGCTGCCGAGAACGAGGAATCGTGCAGGTGTCTTTGGACGATCGGCTAATACACGCAGTATGCGAAATAAATCCGGTAAGCGCTGTATTTCATCCAAAACCACGATACCTTTTAGCTTCTTCAAAGTCAGCATCGGATCAGCTAATCGAGTTATATCCTCAGGATTTTCGAGATCAAAGAATGATACAGTCTTTTGGGAGTGCTCTAAGAATTGCTGAGCCAGCGTGGTTTTTCCAACCTGTCGCGCACCAACGATAGCAACGACTTTAAAAATTTCAAAAAGTCGGGTGAGATTGGATATTTCAGTGTCTCGTATGATCACGGCTTATTCCTTGAAAATTGAGTCTATTACACTCAATTTTCAAGGATCATGAAAATGTTAAGATTAGTAATATCAAATTGATATATTGATTATTATAAATTAAGGCTTGCAATGCAAAAAAGCAAGTATAAAGTGATTTGTCATATTTTAGATTGGCATAATGCGTGATATCATACTATGAGGTTTTGATTTTAGGCCGAAGATTGGCAATCTCAGATCCTTCGACATTCAGAGTTCGATGTTTAAAATTCATCATTCTTCCCGAACACCAAATAATGAATGTCGAATGATGAATCAGCAAGTTCTGAGATCGCCAATCTTCAATCGCTTTCCTTATCTCACAAGAACCATTTTCATCACCGAACGATACTCCCCCGCCCGCATACGGCAGAAATAGACCCCTCCAGCTACGAGCAAAGCGTGCTCATCCGCGCCATCCCATGTGGTTTGATAGCGGCCGGCCGGTTTGTGGGCATCCTCCAGCGTTCGGATGTGGCGGCCGATGATATCATAGATAATCAGCTGCACATGACCGGCTTTCGGGATGCTATACTCAATGGATGTCGTTGGATTGAACGGATTGGGGAAATTCTGTGCAAGTGAAAAGAGTAAGGGTGTCGAGTCCATGTGTTCACTGTTATCAATGAGTGGCTCACCGAGCACGGATTCATGAGCGCCCATATCCGGATTCGAGTCCGCAGGATAGGGACGTTGTCGGGATTTACGGTCGGTTGTCGGACAGGAATAAGAAAAGCCGCCAACTTCAAAGGATAGGATTCCAGCGCCAATGCAGGGGCTGTCATATCGAAGATTAAGCGATGTTTCTATCAATTGGGGATTTTCGTTTTTATTGCCCTCGCCATCCCAGCCGCCCTGGATGTCGGAATAGGCGACGGTCACAGCATCACCATAAATCCCGGCGTCACTATCGGCCTGATTGTCCAATACGATGGTGTTCAGGATAACGGGATGGGAATTAAAGTCGCTGTAGATACCGCCACCAGTAAAAGCATCGTTATGAACAATCGTGTTGTTGATGAATGTTGCATAGCTGCCGTTTGCGCAAAAAATACCGCCACCATCACCAAAGTTTTCTTTATTAACTGCATTAAATGAAATAATATTATTCGTCACCAGAGGATTCGCAGCGGCCTCCATATAGAGTCCTGCTCCCTTCCCATAGCTTTCTTTTATTTCATTATGCGTTATAGTGTTTGCATCGATAACGGTTTCCTCTGGAGGTGACCACAAACTGATGCCCGCTCCTTCGGCGTTCGTTGCATAAAGCGCAGTGAGCTCATTATAACTGATCTCGTTGCTCAGAATCGATGCATACGTTCGAAAAACAAAAATCCCACCACCAGAAGCAAAATTAGTGTTTGACGACCCTGAATTGTGGTTGATCGTATTATTGGCAAAAGTGACATGATACGGCTCTGCAGCAGTGGGATCGGAAAGGCAGAGTATGCCAATGCCATTCGCATAGCCGGCTTGCGCCTCGCAAGAATTATAAGAAATATTATTGTCCACCACTTTTGCATTGCATCGAAGACGTACACCTGCTCCCTGGGCATTGCTACCAATGACCTTATTATTCAATATTTGATTACCCTTGATAATAATATCAAAAGCGCATGTAGAATCAAAATGGAATGCGTTTATGCCACCGCCACAGGCCACAAAGCCTGTCATGTCAGTTACAGTGTTGTTCACAATCTTGTTAAATAGAATACGCGCTCCTGCACTGTCACACGCAATACCGCCACCCCCTCTGCCTGTATGCTCTTCACCTCTCCACATGCTGGTACCTAATGTACCTGTACCATTGGTGATGGTGAATCCATAAAGAATCGACGTGGTATCTTCGCCGGAGACAAAAAATACCACCGAACCGCTATCCGGATTCGACGGCCGGCTGCCGTCAATGATGGTGTTGGCAATGTGGCTGGTATCACCATCGGCAAAATAGTGGCTGGCCACGGTGATGGCTTTGCCTTTGAAATTGATGTTCTCATAGTATGTGCCGTCATCAACAAGCACAATATCGCCATCACTCGCAGCATTGATGCCGGCCTGAATGGTGGGTTGGTCAGCCGGGACATCGATGAATGTGGGCTCCTTTCCCAACTTGACCAGATACGCATCAACTTGTCCGGCACCATAAGAACCAGTTGAGCCGCCGGCGATGTATTCTCCAGCGGCAGTTTGCAATAGAATTCGCCCCGCCTCATTACTCGATCCGCCAATCGTCTTTGTCCATCGGATGTCGCCATTTTCGTCCGTTTTGATGAGATAAATATCCGAGCCTCCGGCGCC
>RQOI01000438.1 GCA_003854995.1 Candidatus Zhuqueibacterota bacterium | reverse complement strand
ATTTTTTGAAGGTTTCCTTGTATTCACAAGTCATTCGCAAAAAATCAGAAAGGTACCGTGAACAGTATACAAAATCTGAGATCTGCTATCGCTGATCTTCCATCTGCAATCAACGCATTTAAGATTGAAGATCAGCGATTGGCGATCTTAGATTTTTAGCTGTTTTGTCTCTTTACTTTTTGTTATTCAATAAACGCGCCATGATGATCCCCTCAATGCTCTTCAGCTTGTCGACATCCGCTTGCGAATACTCGCCGTCAATGTCGATGATGTTATAAGCATAGTCATCTTTTTGCCGGTTGAGCATGTTGGCAATGTTCACGCCTTTTTCCGCCATTTTGCCAGTGATCTGTCCGACCATGGTGGGGACATTTTTATTGATGATGATGACGCGCACCTGGCTGTTGAACGGCAGCTTGCAGTCGGGAAAATTGACGCAGTTGGTGAGATTGCCGAATTCAAGGAAATCTTTGAGCTGATGCGCGGCCATGGCGGCGCAGTTGTCTTCAGATTCAGGCGTTGAGGCGCCAAGATGCGGGATGGCGATGACTCGTTCCAGTCGCAGCAGCTCCTCGTCCGGAAAATCGGTGACATAGCAGCTCACAATGCCGTCGGCGATGGCATTTTTGAGGGCCGCGTTGTTCACCAGCCCATTGCGGGCAAAGTTGAGGACGCGCACGCCCTTTCTCATCAGGGCAAACTTTTCCTTATTGATCATACCCTTTGTCTCGTCAGTGAGCGGCGCGTGAATCGAAATATAGTCCGAGTGAATGATGAGATCATCCAGGGAGACCGCTTTTCTGACAGAGCTGGAGAGTCCCCATGCCGAATCAATGGATATGAACGGATCGTACCCGTAGACGTTCATGCCGAGAGCCCAGGCATCGTTCGCGACCATCACGCCGATTGCGCCCAGGCCGATCACGCCGAGGGTCTTGCCCTTGATTTCCGGGCCGTCAAATTGTCCTTTGCCCTTTTCGATCAATTTCGGCACCTGGTCACCCTCGCCGATCAGCGTCTTTGCCCAGGCAATGCCCTCGATGATACGGCGAGAGGACAAAAGCAGGCCGACTAGCACCAATTCTTTGACGCCATTAGCATTGGCGCCGGGTGTATTGAAGACGACGATGCCCTTTTCAGTACACTTGTGCACGGGAATATTGTTGACGCCGGCGCCGGCGCGCGCCACCGCTTTGAGGCTGTCGGGTAATTCCATTTCGTGCATATTATAGCTGCGCAGGATGATGCCATCCGGATGAGTGATCTCGGTGGAGATTTCATAGTCTGCGCGCGGCAGTACTTCCAGACCAGCCGGGGAAATTTTATTGAGTGTTTTTACTTTGAACATATGGCGCTCCATGTTTCCATTTTCGTTCGATTAAGATAAATAATATAACCACCGAGAACGCCGAGGACCACAGAGGAAAATTGCAAGTTTTTCTCTTCCACAATAGCGCCTGGATTGAACACGATAAACTTTTTTGCCAAGATGTAAAGTTTTGTATCATTTATTTTCTCGGCGGTCTCGGTGCCCTCGGTGGTTTGGATACTTTTGGTTACGTCCGAAAATTGCACAAGATCTTTGTGGTGAATAATCCAGGCTAGCTATTCTCGATTTCAAACTTTTTCATGAAATCGACCAGCTTTTCGACCCCGGCCTTGGGCATCGCGTTATAAATGCTGGCGCGCATGCCGCCCACGGATCGATGTCCCTTCAAGGTGACCAGGCCAACGGCCGCGGCCTCTTTGATGAATTTGCCATCGAGCTCTTCGTTGCCGGTGACAAAAGGCACGTTCATCAGAGAACGATCTTTTGGCTTAACAGTGGCTTTGAACATATCCGACTGATCGAGATAGTCGTACAGGATGGCTGCTTTTTCCTCATTGCGGGCCTGCATAGCCGGCACGCCGCCATTCTCCTGTAGATACTCAAAGACCAGCTTGGCAATGTAAATCGCATAGCACGGCGGCGTATTATAGAGCGACTCGGCCTCTGCCTGCGTCTTCCAGTCCAGCATGATCGGCGTGATATCGCGCGCGTGGCCGACGAGGTCCTTGCGGACGATGACCACGGTCAGGCCGGCCGGGCCGATATTCTTCTGCGCTCCGGCGAAAATGACGCCGAACCTGGAGATGTCATAGACCTCGGACAAGATATTGGATGACATATCAGCCACCAGCGGCACATCGCCGACATCGGGCAAAGTCGTGTAGCGGGTGCCATAGATCGTATTGTTGGTGACAATGTAAAAATAGTCAGCCTCTGGTGTGAAAGTCGACTTGTCCAGGGTAGGTATGTAGCTGAACGTCTTGTCCTCGGATGACGCGACTACCTTGACCTTGCCATAGCGCTTCGCCTCGGCGATAGCTTTTTTAGACCACGCGCCAGTGTGAACGATATCAGCCGCACCGCTGCCGTTCAGCATGTTCAGCGGCACCGCGGAAAACTGGGCCGAGGCGCCGCCCTGCAAAAACAGCACATAATAGTTTTCCGGGATATTCATCAGCCGGCGCAGCAGCGCTTCCGCTTCCTTGTGAATCGCGTCGTACGCTTTCGAACGGTGACTCATCTCCATGACGGACATGCCCGTACCGCGATAATCTACCATCTCTGCCGCCGCTTTCTGCAAAACCTCTACCGGCAGCATGGCCGGTCCCGCAGCAAAATT
>RQOI01000437.1 GCA_003854995.1 Candidatus Zhuqueibacterota bacterium | reverse complement strand
GGCGTGGTCTCGGTTGCCGCCATTTTCATGGCCGGCATCATCCCCGGCATCCTGGTGGGAATTGGTTTGATGATCGTCGCCGGCGTCATTTCGATCAAGAACAAATATGGCAAGGGCGTCAGATTCGGCCTCAAGGAGAGTATCACAAAATTTTTTGTGGCTGTGCCGGCCCTGCTGCTCATCGTCATCGTCCTGGGCGGTATCCTGAGCGGCTTTTTCACCGCGACCGAAGCATCGGCCATCGCTGTGATCTATGCGCTTTTTCTTTCGGTGGTCGTCTATCGCGAAGTCAAATGGTCGGAATTGCCGGAACTCTTTTTGGCGGCAGGTCGGACCACGGCCGTGGTGTTCATGCTGATCGGCACATCGATGGCCATGTCCTATGTTCTGGCGCACGAGAACATTCCGCAATCGATCAGCAGTGCGTTGCTGGGCCTGTCTGAAAATCCGCTGCTGATCCTTTTCATCATCAACCTGATGCTCTTGTTTGTCGGGACCTTCATGGACATGACGCCGGCGGTTCTCATCTTTACACCGATCTTTTTGCCCATCGTCAAACAGCTCGGCGTCCATCCGATCCATTTTGGCATCATCATGATCGCGAATTTATGCATCGGCATCTGCACGCCGCCTGTGGGGTCCTGTCTGTTCATCGGTTGCGGCATTGCGAAAACCACCATTACCGATGTGATGCGTCATATCATGCCCTTTTTCCTGGCCATGATCATCGTGCTGTTCATCATCACCTATGTGCCGTGGTTTTCAATGGCGCTGCCGGCAGCGTTAAAGCTGTTTTGAACATTGGGTGTCTGATTCAATTTGTGAGAGCAGGAATGGGTTACATAGAGAATCTGTACGGTCTGCAGGGTAAAGTGGCGGCGGTCATCGGCGGCGGCGGCGTGCTGGCCGGCGCCATGGCCAGCGGCCTCGCATACGCCGGCGCCGACATTGCCATCCTGGATGTGAACCAGCGGAATGCCGAAGCCATGGCTGATGCCATGACGAAAATCGGCGTCAGAGCCATGGCCGTGACGGTCAATGCCGCGGTCAAGGAAGATCTGCGTCGGGCGTCCGACACCATCAAAGCCGGATTGGGCACGGTCGATATCTTGGTAAACGCCGCCGGCATCAACTCCAGTACACCTTACTTCGAGATCACGGAAGACGAATATGACAAGATCATGGCGGTGAATCTGAAGAGCATGTTCCTCGCCTGCCAGGTTTTTGGCGAACAGATGATCGACGAGGAGAAAAAAGGCAGCATCATCAATATCTCGTCCGCTTCCTCCGGGCCGCCCCTGTCCAAGGTCTTCACCTACAGCGTCAGCAAAGCCGGCGTCAATAATCTGACGCAGTGGCTGGCGCGTGAGTGGGCGACGCGCGGCGTGCGCGTGAATGCCATTGCTCCCGGCTTTTTCCCGGCTGAGCAGAATCGAAAAATATTGACTGAGGAGCGCGTAGCCGATATCATGCGCCACACGCCAATGGCCCGGTTCGGCGACGCAGAAGAGCTCGTCGGCGCGACGATCTGGCTGGCGTCTGAGAAAGCCTCGTCGTTCGTCACCGGCGCGATCATTCGTGTCGATGGCGGATATACCGCAATGACGATTTGAGGAGAGTGCTAATGAAGAAATTGTTTTTTATCATCGCGATGACCATCGTCGTCTGTTCGTCCCGGCACGACGTTCGCTGGCTGCGCGGCTCTTTCACCGCGGCGCTGGACGCGGCGCGAGCGCAGCAGAAACCCATCCTGGTCGATTTCTACTCAGATACCTGAGGGCCGTGCCGGAAGCTGGATCAGCTCGTTTTTCAGGAAAAGCAAGCCGCGCGCCTTATCAATGATACCTTTATTCCGTTCAGGATCGAGAAAAAGGATTCGAACTATCAGGAGATGCGCGCTTTTTTCAACATGGTCGGATTTCCAACGGTCATTGTGCTGGGCGCAGATGGCGTGGAACTGGATCGGCAGCTCGGTTTTGGCGGCGATGCTGCAGC
>RQOI01000436.1 GCA_003854995.1 Candidatus Zhuqueibacterota bacterium | reverse complement strand
CTGCGGCAGTCCCGGCGAGATGAGGCCGGCGTAATCGGCTTCAATCTGATAGTCAATGTCGTCCGCATGCGAGTTATAGTGCGGATGACCAGAATGGGGCGGCGCAATGCCGGCGCGCAGATTGTCCCGACCGGCTTTGTTGGCGTGCCAGAGCATGTACCGGCTGTTGGCAAAATCGATGCCCGCCTGGCGGATGTCCACATCGAATCCATATTGCTCCAGCGTCCGCAAAAACGTCATCTCGACATAGATATCATCCTGGTTGAACTGATTGACCATCTGCGGCTGCCAGATCGGCATCTCTTCCGCCGGAATGATCTCGCCCTTCCATCTGAATTCCGTCGGTCCGCCCCAGCCGACGCCGACCATCTGCCCCACCCAGCCGGCTGTCATTTTATCGACATAATCCGACACTTTGAGTCGCCTGACTTGACTTTTAGAGCTGACACAGGACAGGGCGACCGCACTGATCACGATGACGAACACTAGTTTTTTCACAACTCTTCTCCCATTTCACATTTTAGCTGCTGAGCGCTTTTTTACGCCTGCAGGCGTGCGATTATACAAAATCCCATGCAGAGTGTCAAGTTAATTCAGGTTCCTCCGGCGGATGGCTGAGGGCCAGGTTTTGCATCGCGATCCTGTTCGAGGCGCTCTTGTTCAGCTTGCCAAGCTCGCGACTGAAAAAGAACAGCATGGTCAAAAAAGCAGCAAAGTCGGAGATCGGAAAGGAGTATAAGATGCCGTCCAGACCGGCCAATCTGGGCAGGATCAGCACGAGCGGGATGAAGATGATGACCTGGCGCAGCATCGACAGAAAGAGCGACAAATGCGGCCGCTCGGTGGCTTGAAAATAGTTGCTGACAATGATCGTAAATCCGACAAAGGGGAACGAGCTCATGGCAATCCTGATCGCATAGGCGCCGAGAGCCATGAACTCGGCATTCTGACGCCCGAAGGGCATGAATATATATCTGGGAAACAGCCAGATGAGCGACGTTGAGGCCAGGCATACCAGTGTCACGACTTTGATAGCTAACAGCAGCGTCTCCTTGACGCGTCTAAAATCCCGGGCGCCATGATTATAGCCGATGATGGGCTGCGCACCCTGGCTGATGCCGATGACCGGCATCAGGCTGATGGTGTGGATGGTGAAAATGACGCCCATGACCGCAATGGCGGTGTCCCCGCCGTACAGCTTGAGCGCATTGTTGACAATCGCCAAGATGAAGACATTGGCGATATGCATGGTAAAAGGCGGCGATCCGATGACAATGACGCGGCGCGCCGAGGCCAAAGTCATAGTGAAATGGCGCCAATGCAGCTTGAGTACGCTCCTGCCGCTGATATAATAGTGCAAGACCCAGTACGCTGAAAACAGCTGTGCCAGAATCGTGGCCAGCGCTGCGCCGCGCATGCCCATGCCGAAACCAAAGATAAAGATCGGATCGAGAACGATGTTCATGCCGGCGCCGATGATCATCGTAATCATGGCGACGCGCGGATTGCCCTCGCCGCGGATGAAATTGTTCACGCCAAAAGAGATGTGATGAAAGAGAACGCCCCACATGATGATGCGCGTGTACTGCATGGCATAGGGCAGCACATTTTGACTTGCCCCGAACAAGACCAGCATGGGCTTGAGAAAGAGCAAACCAAAGACCATGAAGACAGCCGTCACGATGAAGAAAAGAAAGAGCGCTTGTCCCAGTAACTTTTCCGCTGCCTCTTTGTTCTTTTCGCCCAGGCGGATGGAGATGAGCGCATTGGAGCCGAAAGCGATCAGCATGCCCACGGCCATGATCATCATCATGATCGGAAAAGCGATCATCACCGCCGCCAAACCCTCGGCGCCGATGGCCTGACCAATGTAAATGCGATCGACAACATTGTAGATCGAATTCATGAATGTGCCGACCGTCGCCGGTGTGGCAAATTTCAGCAATAATTTGCCAATGCTCTCGTGCGCCAGTTGTCTTGTCTGCTGATGTTCCATGTTTGCCTTCAAAATGACAAGTTACTGACTAAATTTTTGCCAAACAAGCGATATAAGTTTTGCAAAGACCAACACTAAAACACAAGGATCACAAGGTCAGTGTTAACGAATAATATTAAAAACATAGACCAAGCTCGCTTTGCGTGATTGGTCCAAATTCACGCAAAGTCGCAAAGCCGCAAAGGATACGCAAAGAAAAATTCAAGTATTTTGTAAGAGGTCAGTTTCTGGTAAAGACACAAAAGATCAATTTGGTGAGACCTTTGGCCGCAACCAAAAATATCCAAACCACCG
>RQOI01000435.1 GCA_003854995.1 Candidatus Zhuqueibacterota bacterium | reverse complement strand
CGCCAGCTTGAACATGGCGGTGCCTTCGTCCACTTCGTCGAACATGGCGACATAGAGAAACTGCGCCCCGGCGCTGATGACGTTATACGCCTGGCGCCAGTAAAAATGGCCGCCATTTCTCGGATTGTCATTGATGCGGCTGGAATCGATGCGTCCGGACAGGTTGAACCACGAGCCGCCCGGAAAAATGACCGGCATAAAGTCGATGCCGGCCGCCCGACATTCGGCGATATCCGGCGCGATTCGGTTCACCTTCCAGCCATCGGCCGACCCTTCGTTGTATCGACCGACCGTCCAGGGTGAGATCATGTCGAACGAGCGATAGACATTTGCCCACTCTGACTCGGTTCGCGAATCTCCTTCGAGCGTCCGCCAATAGCTCGGCACGCCGCCGACGACATAGGCTCGGTATTGTGGCAGCGCCTCGTGGTGAAAATAGTCGATGACGGCTTGCGCCGTCGCGGCGGTCACCTCGTTGTGGGTGAAACCCATGCCCCACACGGCGACGACCGGCCTGTCGTTTTGTCTGGCATAGCCCGGCTGATTCGTCAGATCGAACGTGTCCACCAGGTACTGCCAATCGTTGATCAGCTTGGCGTAGAATCCCGCCTCGGGCACGCCGGTGATATCGTACATCAGGGCGAAATGGCGGTCATAAGCGGCGGTAGCGGCGATCACATTTTCCAGCACATGATTGCGTATGCGAAAAAATCTCGGATCATCGACGGCTTCGCCGAGGAAACGCTGCAAATAGATCCCGTAGATGCCGTACTCCTGCATCCATTTAAAATGCAGCAGGGTTGTGCCGGCATCATGGGCGGAATAGAGCCTGGCGATTGCTTCATCGCCATAGCGCAAATCAGTCGCATAGGTCTGCGCGTACTCGCTCATGTCAGGCCAATTGTCGATATTCAACTGGCCAGCGGAGGGATCAGTCGTGTTTTTGAACCAGTGTCGCCAGTCATTTGCCGGCGAGCCGTCACCCTGACATAAAAACCAGCCCTGATAGCCCATCATCAATTTTTGG
>RQOI01000434.1 GCA_003854995.1 Candidatus Zhuqueibacterota bacterium | reverse complement strand
TTCGGCCGCTCGGCCATCTATTACCCGCAAAAATCTCTCAGCGTCTTTTTGTCGAATCGGCTGCGCTATCCGCTGTTCAAGGACATTGACGTGCGCGAATTCGATTCGTTCCTGCTGCGCAGCTCCAGCGACGACTGGAACCGCACCATGTTTCGCGATGGCTTTATCCAGATGGCGATCCGCGATCATATGGCCATCGACACGCAGGCGTATCGGCCGGCGGTGCTGTTCATCAACGGCGAGTATTTTGGCATTCACAACATTCGCGAAAAATATAACGAGAGTTATCTCGAGACGCATCACAGCACTGATCCGGATAATGTGGACATTCTATACATCGACGAACGGCAGGACGATCCCGTCGAGGTGTTAGCCGGCGATCGCGACCACTATGACGCCATGGTCGCTTTCTGCGAGACATATGATCTGGCCGTACAGGCGAATTACAATTTCATCGCCAGCATCGTGGATATCGACAACCTCATCGATTATGTCATCACCGAAGCCCACATCGGCAACACCAGCTGGGCGCACAACATTCGGTGCTGGCGGCCGCGGGGCGAGAACGGCAAATGGCAATGGCTGGTCTTTGATCTCGATCGCGGTTTTCGCGATGGCTCATTCAATTCCCTCGCGCAAATGGCCGACCGGATGCATCCGTTCAGCGAGCTGCTCGATAACGCCGGCTTTCGTGACAGATTCATCGGCCGTTTTGTCGAATATATCAACACGGCATTTGATCCCGAAAAAGTGACGACGCTTCTCGATAGCTTGCAGTCGGCCATTGCACCTGAGATGCCGAGGCATATTGATCGCTGGGAGGGACTCTGCGGCAATAATGCCTGCGGGATGACATCCACGCAGCAGTGGGAGGGATTTGTCGAGGACATGCGCATCATCGTGGGTTCTCGGCCCGCCACCGTGCGCCAGCAGCTCCGCGATCTATTTGAATTTAATTCAATTGTGCGGCTGGATATTCAAATACAGCAGCTGGGCTACGGACGCGTGCAGCTCGGCGAAAAGACGATGATCGCTGGCGATTATTCTGGCCAGTTCTTCAACCACATGAGCGTGCCGTTGCAGGCGTTGCCGAATGACGGATTTCAGTTCGTCGGCTGGCAACAGGGTTCGCAGTCAAGGCGGACGCTATTGGCGCGCGGCAGCCGCTGGAAATATTTTGACAAGGGCGTTTTCCCCGGCGCCGGCTGGAACAGGATTGGTTTTAATGATGCCACCTGGGCGAGCGGTCTGGCCGAGCTGGGCTATGGCGATGGCGATGAAAATACGGCAGTGGATTTTGGGCCGGACGAGGATGATAAATATGTGACCTCCTACTTCAGGACATCATTCCAAGTGACGAATGCGGCGGCGATTCAATCGCTGATTTTTAAAATCCTACGCGATGATGGCGCTGTGGTCTATCTGAACGGCCGCGAAGTGGTGCGCACCAACATGCCGGACGGCACGATTCAGTACAATACCTGGGCCAGCTCGTCCGTCGAAGATGAAAACACCTTTTTCGAATTCTCCCTCGCCGCCGACGCGCTCGTCGACGGCGAAAACATCGTTGCTGTTGAGGTGCATCAACACTCTGCTACCAGCTCGGACCTCAGTTTTGATCTC
>RQOI01000433.1 GCA_003854995.1 Candidatus Zhuqueibacterota bacterium | reverse complement strand
GCTGTTCGCCGCTGCGCAAAGCGCCCGAACGAGATCGGCATTGGTCACGCCGTCTTTTTGCACCCCGGAATAGGCGTGCAGTGAAAAGCATTTCCTTTTGGACGACAGCGAGGCGACAATTTGCGCGGCATTGGCCGGCGTCACGCCGCCGCCGACGACGATATCGATGCGATCGCCGGCGCGCTCAACCCGCTCGCCGATGCTGGCGAGCCCGGCCAAGGCATTGCGCCCGCTGCCCCACTTTGTCCCACTTGTCAAAATCCGATCCACGCCGAGATCGATCAATTGCTCAAGCGCCGGCGCCGGCTGCCGCAGTGCATCGAAGGCGCGATGAAATGTCACAGCCAGATGGTGCTTTTTGCTCCTCTGCAGCAGACGGCGCAACGGTATGAGCGCCAGCTCGCCCTCTTGCTGCAATAGACCATAGACCACGCCATCGGCGCCGCACTCGGCAGCCATGTCGATTTGCTGTTCCATTTTGAGAAGGTCGGCGGCGCTGTAATGAAAATCGCCGGGCCGCGGGCGAATCATCACCATCAGACCGGGACGAGTGAAATTTTCACGCGCTGCGTGTATGCACGCATGGCTCGGCGTCAAGCCATCATTTGCCATATCATGGCAGAGTTCGATCGTCGAAGCGCCGCCTTCGCAGGCCGCAGCAGCACTGATGATGGTGTGCTCGATGGTGTCACAATGAACGCAGACTTCAATTTTAATCATTTCAATAATGTCATCTTTTGGACATCCGCAAACGACGATGTGCTCAGTTTATAGAGATAGGCGCCAGCAGCGACGGAAAGACCAGCATCATCTGTGCCATCCCAACGGTATCGATGCACCCCCGCAGGCAGATACTGCGCTGCCAGCTGTCTCACCATGCGGCCGCTGACATCATGAATCGATAAAGTGACAAAATCGGCCATCGGAAGCTGAAAAGAAAACGTGGTCACTGGATTGAACGGATTCGGATAGTTCTGCGCCAGCTCAAATCCCAGGAGCAGCTCTTCGTCGGCAGCATGGACTTTAGTGGCTGGCATGACCTCTTGCAGCCACATCACCTCCGCAGCAATGCTAAAGTTGGGATTGGTTTCGTCTTCGACGCTGCTGACCGAAGCGAGCAAGAAAGAATTCTCACCAATCCACGTATAGTCAATGTAGGTAGAAGATGAGATCGGCACTTCAATATCGCCGACACGCGTGACCTGTTCCAGCTTGCCTTCGCTTCTCCAGCGCAGGCAGGGATAGCTGCCGGACGGCAGTTTTATCGTCCCCCAGCCATCCACCGTGATCTTTTCGGAAGACCTGGTGATCATTTTCCCAACTCCACCAAGGTCCATGGTGTCCGCCGACGACGATTCCCATGCATTGCCGTAGGTGATGGGCAAAGGCGTCACGTCATTTTCTTCGCTACTAAACACTATTTCACCGTCCAATACCAGCACGCCGCCGAGCAGCTGAAATTTGTCATCCGCAAGATTGACGTACTGATAGAGTGTGCCCTCGCCGATATTCGACAGGGCTTGAATTTTATATGCATAATTTGCATTCGGATAGAGTGAGGCGTGCGGCGTGTTGGCCGCCGTAAAAAATTCATAGGTCGTGGTGTAGCCTTGCGTTGACACACTGCTGAAATCCCACAGCTGATTTTCCCCAGCGACCCCGACGTTCACACTGACTGCTCCCGTTGTATCCGCCTGCAGAACCTGCTTGAAGCCGAGCCAGCTCTTCAGACTGCTGGAAGTGACGCTGATCTGTGCGTAAACAGGAACGGCAACCAGCAGCGCGATCAGAATCTGTAAATATTTCATATTTATCCCTTTCGTGTTCGTTGAGTAATGGCAGATAACAACAAGCCGCTACAGATGAATATTTCCTCTATTTGCACCAGATGCTGAGATCCAGATAATTTTTGCAGTTTGGCGATAAAATGCATACTTTGAATGATAACGATCAATCCAGGCAGGCGCCCTGACGGACAGCGAACCGCGGTCGCCGCAGTCGACCGGGTCAGCGGACGATGGCTGACACTTAAAAGGAGAAGATGTGAGAATAATGGCCTTTCTACTCGTCGCGTTTTTCCTCACCGACAGCATGAGCATCGCTCAGGGGAGCGGCGAGTGGCGGCCTCTGCCCATTCGCTCGCAGCAAGAGTTTGACGGGGGACTCGCCGGCGGCGAAGGGGAACAACATCCGCACTCCATCGCGCGCTGCCTGCATCATCCGGCGATCATCTATCTGTCGCACGATGTCGGCGGCGCCTGGAAAAGCGCGGACGCCGGCGACTCCTGGCAAAAATGCCTGGACGTCGGTTTGTACCTGCCCTTCGGACAATCCATACAGGTCGATCCCAATGACCCGGATATCGTCTTCATCATCGTCGACAATTCATACAACTATCTGGCGGGTGAATTTGAGGGGCT
>RQOI01000432.1 GCA_003854995.1 Candidatus Zhuqueibacterota bacterium | reverse complement strand
TGTTTGTGCAGGACAATTCATCCGAGTGGCTCACCGCAGACGGCTGGCGCCTTTTTGATGCCGCTGTTGATTATGCCCAGCAGAGCAGTGTATCTGTTGATCAGGAAATTGCCGCGCAGCCGGTCATTTTTGACTTAAAACAGAATTTCCCGAATCCCTTCAATCCATCGACGAACATTGAATTTCAATCGGCCCTTGACACAAGCGTGAAAATCGAAATCTATAATGTTTACGGTCAGTTGGTGAATACATTGCTTGATGGCGAGAAAAAGACTGGTGTTCATTCAGTGACATGGCGCGGGGTGGATCAAAATGGTGAGTCGCTGGCAAGTGGCATTTATTACTACCGAATGACGGCACAAAACGGCGATGAAATGTTCACCATGACGCGCAAGATGATGCTGCTGAGATGAAATCAAATGAGCAAAAGACTCTTTTAAAAGAGCAAGTCTGAGATAGCCTTAACCTGGTGGTATCGAGCAAAAAGCCAATTGTGGGACTATCTATCAAAAAATGAATGCAAAGGATTCTGTCATGAAATTGTTTCCTGTTCTATTTGGCTTGCTGGTATTCTCCGCAATTCTTCCCTCGCTCGCTCTGGAGATCACGACACTGACCTGCAATGGTGCGGTGAATCCATTGGGAATGGATGAGGCTCCCGCCTTTTCGTGGATTTTATCTGCGGACGAGAGAGGCGCGGCGCAGACCGCGTATCAGCTGCAGATCGCGACCTCACTGGCACTGCTGCAGAGGGACGAGGCTGATCTGTACGATAGCGATAAAAAACTGACGAGTCAATCCATCGCGATCAAACCGGAAAATTTTACAGTGACATCAAGGGTGCGATATTTTTGGCGGATTCGCGTCTGGGACCAGCGGGATGAGGTCTCAGCGTGGAGTGAGCCGGCGTGGTTTGAGATGGGCCTGTTGAATGACTCGGACTGGCGCGCGCACTGGATCAGCGCGCCGGTCCTCTTTGACTGGCAAGCGATCGACGGCCGCCGCAAAAAGATCCCCAAAGACGCACCGCCCGAACTGCCGGAACCGGCGCCGCTGCTGCGCAAAGAATTCACCCTGACAAAAAAGATCAGCAGCGCGCGCGCTCGTATCTGCGGTTTGGGATACCATGAATTGTATCTGAACGGCCACAAGGTCGGCGACCACCTGCTCGATCCCGCATTCACCCGCTATGACAAGCGAGCGCTCTATGTGACACACGACATTACTTCCTTTCTGCAGCAAGGCGAGAATGCTGTTGGCGTCATGCTCGGCAATGGCTGGTACAATATGACCTCGCGAGATGTCTGGGGTTTTGATCATGCCTCGTGGCGAGCACAGCCAACCGTGATCTGCCAAATTGAAATCAATTTTGCTGACGGCACAGAAGAATTCATTATCAGCGATAAGAGTTGGCGCTGCGCGCCCGGGCCAATCGTCTTCAACAGCATTCGGCAGGGAGAATGGTACGATGCCCGACTGGAGCGGGTGGGGTGGGATTTGCCCCGGTATGATGATGCGGCCTGGCATGCTGTTCGGGAGGTGCGCGGACCAGAAGGTCGCCTGTGCGCCCAGGATATGCCGCCCGTCAAGATACACAGCTCCTTTGCGCCCAGGAACATTGAGCGAATAGCTCAGGGACACTTTCTCATCGATTTTGGCCAGAATATGGCCGGTTTCGTCGAACTGACGGCGAGCGGTGCAGCGGGGCAGGAGATCACGATGATTTATGCCGAAAAAGTGCGCGATGGCCGCGTCGATCAAAGCAATATCGACGGTCTGGTGGCGAGTGCGCCTTTTCAAACGGACAAGTATATTCTCAAGGGAGAGGGCGTCGAACGCTGGCGGCCGCGGTTTACCTATCATGGCTTTCAATACGTTGAGATTCAGGGCTATCCCGGTGAATTGCGGCCGGAAAATCTGACGGCGTTCGCCATCAGCACGGCGTTCGCACAACACGGCGATTTCAGCTGCTCGAACGAACTGATAAACCAGATTCAGCATAATGCGCGCTGGTCGTATCGCAATAATTTCGTCGGCTATCCGACCGATTGCCCACAACGCGAAAAAAACGGCTGGACGGGTGACGCGCAATTGGCGGCTGAAGCCGGCCTGTTCAATTTTGCGTCGCACGCCGCCTATAAAAAATGGATTCGCGATATTGCCGATGAGCAGCGTCTGAGCGGCGAAGTTGCCGCTATCATCCCGACTGCCGGCTGGGGATACTACTGGGGCAATGGCCCGGCGTGGGACAGCGCTTTCATTCTCATACCGTATTATTTGTATCTCTATACCGGCGATCTCTCTGTCATCGCTGCGCACTATGAGCAGATGAAGCGATATGTCGATTTCCTCGGTGAAAAATCGGATGGCGGCATCGTGTCCTGGGGGCTCGGTGACTGGTGTCATGAAAAGACGGATACGCCTGCAGCGATCACCTCCACCGGCTATTACTATGTGGATGCGGCGTTGCTCTCGTCCTTTGCGCAATTGCTCGGCCGTGCGGACGATGCTGAACGCTACGCCGCCCTGGCTAGCGATATTCGCGCTGCTTTTATGGGAAAATACGTTGATCTGGAAAAGGGCGCTGTCGGGAATAACTCGCAAACGGCCTTGAGTTGCGCCCTCTATCAGGGATTTCTTCAAGCTGGCGACGCTGAAAAAATTGCCAAAAATTTGCTCAACGCGATCCGTATGAATGGTGACAAACTGGACTTTGGCATTTTGGGCGCCAAATACGCACTGAATGCGCTGTCGCAAGCCGGATATGCGGATGTGGCCTATCAGCTGATCAATCATCGAGAGTACCCGGGCTGGGGTCATTGGATCTCGCGCGGCGCCACCACGCTATGGGAAGACTGGCAGGGCGCCTCGTCCCTCAATCACATCATGTTCGGTGATGTGAGCGCCTGGTTTTTCAAAAACATCGCCGGCATTCAGCCGGATCCAACGCGTCCCGGTTTCAAGCACTTTTATCTGCGACCGTTTTTCCCGGACGATATGCAGTGGGCTGCCGCACAAATCGAATCGCCTTATGGCCCTCTGCGGAGCGAGTGGCGACGCAGTGCGGATGGCGTGCAGCTCGTTCTGCACGTGCCGGTGAATTGTCAGGCGACCCTGGAGCTCGCCGGACGCCGGCATAAAGATGTGCGCCTGGATGGCCCGGACGGAATTGACTTTCAGGGGGACCAGGATGGCAAGCTCGTCTATCGTCTGTCGTCCGGTTCTTACCGTCTGCACGTTCGCGATTGATGGGCAAAGTGGCACGACTGACGATATTCACGAATTTAAAATGATTGATTTTCTCATTCGTGTATCATTCGTGAGAATTCGTGTTCCTTTTATGGTTGCGGGTAGAGGTCGGGCCAAACTTTACCTTTTCATCTCTGTCATTAATTATTGAATTTGATACTTTTTCTGAGTTGATGAAGGAATCATTTTCTGTTTTAAATTTCGCCTGGATATCGTATATTAAAAGTTTGAAAATCGACATTCATTAAAACGATTCAGCTCAAGGAGGAACGATAATGACCATCATTGATGTTTTTGCCCGAGAGATTCTCGATTCAAGAGGCAATCCGACAATAGAAGTAGAGGTCACGACCGAATCCGGCGCCTTTGGCCGCGCCGCTGTGCCGTCGGGCGCGTCCACTGGTGAAAACGAGGCGCTCGAATTGCGCGATGGCGATAAGAAGCGCTATCTGGGCAAGGGTGTACAGAATGCAGTGGACAATGTGAACGACATCATTGCGGAAGAAGTCATCGGTCTCTATGCGACCGATCAGGTCGCCATCGATGACCTGATGCTGCAACTGGACGGCACCAAGACAAAAAGCAAACTCGGCGCCAATGCCATTCTGGGCGTCTCTCTCGCCACGGCCAAAGCAGCGGCCGAAGCCCTGGGTTTGCCGCTTTATCGATACATCGGTGGCGTCAACGCCAAACATCTGCCCATTCCGATGATGAATATCATCAACGGCGGTTCGCACTCGGATGCGCCGATCGCTTTTCAGGAATTTATGATTCGCCCGATCGGCGCCCCGTCCGTCAAAGAGGCTGTTCGAATGGGCGCAGAGACGTTCCATCACCTGAAAAAGGTGCTCAAAGCGCGCGGCCTCAGCACAGCGGTCGGCGATGAAGGAGGATTTGCGCCCAAATTGGCCGGCACCGAGGATGCCCTCGACAGCATCCTCAAAGCCATGAAAAAGGCCGGCTACAAGCCGGGTGTGGACATGACCATTGCACTGGATTGCGCTGCATCCGAGTTCTATGTGAAGGGTATCTACGATTACACAAAGTTCGAGGGCGATTCCGGCGCCAAGAGGACATCCGCAGAGCAGGCCGACTATCTCGCCGATCTCATCCGGCACTATCCAATCGATACCATCGAAGACGGCATGGCCGAAGGTGATTGGGCCGGCTGGAAGATACTCACGGACAAGATAGGCGATAAGGTGCAGCTTGTCGGCGATGACATTTTTGTCACCAATGTCGAATACCTCGAGCGCGGCATCAGAGAAGGATGTGCCAATGCCATTCTCATCAAAGTCAATCAGATCGGAACATTGACCGAAACGTTGAACTGCATTGAGATGGCGCATCGCGCCGGCTATAACACGGTCATATCGCACCGTTCCGGCGAAACAGAGGATGCGACCATTGCCGATATTGCGGTGGCGACGAACAGTGGTCAGATAAAGACCGGTTCGATGAGCCGTTCCGATCGCATGGCAAAATACAATCAGCTCATCCGCATCGAGGAAGAGCTGGATGAGACCGCCATCTATGGATATAGAAAGTGATGATAGCTGCCGTCATCGGGATAAACGCTGATCCCGATGTTTGCAGTGAGGGTTGAACAGGATGACCCTGACAGCACATGACATACGGAATTTTCTCATGCAGCCCAGGCTATGGCTTTTCATCGGCATAGCATTCATCCTCTATTCCTTCATTTTTGAGCGCGCCGGTTTCATTCGTCAATATCAGCTCAAGCGCGAAAACATCGAGCTGCAGGAACAGCTCCAGGCGGCGCAAAAACAGCTCGCTTTTCTGCAGAGTGAAATTGACGCGCTCAAAACCGATATCGATCGCATCAGGCAGGAAGCGATCCGGCATGGATATGCTGCGCCGGATGAGGTGATCATTCAGCTCCGTTGATTTTACATATCAATGAAGGATGGAAAAAGTGTGAATACGCGATTCGCCAAAGGGATTCGCAGCTATCTTGTCGCCGGATTGCTTTTTCTTGTGCCCGTCGCTCTCACCATTTATGTTTTTATTCATCTCTTTTTCTGGCTGGACGGTATTCTCAATCGGCAAGTCAGTTTCATCATTTTTCACTTTATGGGAAAGGAGCCGGCGGGCGATCCCATACCCGGGGTTGGTCTGCTGGCGCTTCTCAGCATCCTGCTCCTCACCGGTATGATTGTGCGCAACATTCTCGGCCGCCAGCTGGTGCGCTTGAGCGATGTGATTCTGCGCCGCATTCCCCTTGTCGGACATGTCTACAGCACTTTGCAGCAAATCGGCCAGGCCTTTCTTTCAGAACAGAGTGAAACATTCAAACGGGCTGTCTTGTTTGAATATCCAAAGCGTGGCATTTATTCCATTGGTTTCATCACCCAAGATACAAAAGGCGTTGTCCAAAAGCAGCTCTCTGAAAATAAAAAAGAGGATTGTTTCAGTATTTTTTTGCCGACAACGCCGAATCCCACATCCGGGTATTTGCTTTTCGTACCCAAAGCAAACGTCATCGAATTAGAGATATCGGTCGAGGAAGCGCTCAAACTCATCATTTCCGGCGGTTCTGTTGTGCCGGTGCAAAAACTCGATAAAACCATCAAAAAGAATTGAACCGATGACATCTTACCGTTTATGAACTTTTGAGCCATTTACGCTATATACAGGTCGTTTGGGCGCTTTGCCTTCTCCCATGCACGCTCAAGGCACAAGGGGGGGAAGAGAGTGCTGCTGTTGGCGCCAACACTGCCGGCATTGGATTTCGACAAGAATTCAATACCTACCAGTGGACGGCCAACGCAGCGCTGGCGCAGCAGTTCGCCGGCCGATGGCATGTCTCTTTTGCCGAAGGTTTTCAGACGTCCATGTTGCGAATCGCATCGGAAGGTGATCGCTGGAAAGATGATCAGCAACTGGGCGTGCGATTGGCCTACAAATGGCATCCATCCCTTTCCCTGCAAAGCCAGTTGCGCTCCGTCGTTTTTCAGGACAGACAATCCGGATTTAATAATGACGTGCAAAGCCATTCGGCGACGATCGGATTGACCTACACTCCTGCGACAAAACTACACGGTTCGATCAATATTGGCCCGAAATGGGATAGTCGCTCTGTGCAGAACGACCGAGGTCCGACATTCGACCTCGCCCTGCGCGGGAACAATCTCGAATGGCAAGGCTATGACAATACCATCGAGGTTGCAATGGCACAAGATCGCTATGAGAGACGAACAAATTCAAATCTTTTGGCGACCTATCGAGTGAACAAGCGGTTCACCGCTGATGCGGCTGATTCTCTCGATATTTATATGTCGAATCAGAGGCGTGATAATTATGTATCCATGCAAGCGGACGTTGAAAGTCAGCGCGAACAGAACAAAGGATTTCGCAACACCCTGTTTTACAAAGTGGGGGAAGCGGTTCATGTCGACCTCAAAACATTTTTAGAATTCAAGAATGTTGAGCTGCTGCAATTCGGCGAAACATCCGAGGATCGCCGCCGCAAGCGCAATGATCAGCGCATCGCGAATGATTTGGCGATTCATCTCTTGCGGAAAAAGTTTCGCGGTCGTTTTGATCTTCTCTATGCCCTGCAGGAGCAGCGATATGATTTCAGCGTCAACGGCCGACCATTTTCCGAGCGGACGGCTTTTGTCACCCCGGATAATTCAAGCATGCGTTTGACCGCTTTGCTCAATCTGTTCAGCCGATATTCAAATGACGATTCGACGGCGGCCTATTTTTCTGTGAGCAAATACCAGTATGATACGCCGGACACGACCAATTTTGACGATCGAGACGAGTTGCGAATCAACAGTCGGGTTTCGTTTTCCCATTGGTTCAATAGCGCGCTGCGGATGGAAATTTTGACGAGTGTCAATCTCTATCATATGGTCTATATCTTTGGTGAGCGCAGCGCGGATAACAACTGGAATCGAATAGTGCTGCTGCGGCCGATCATTGACTATGCACCGATGGAAAAGTTTCGCCTGCATCAGTCTTTTGAAGTCCTGGCGAACTATGTCGATTATGATTTCATCGATCCCATGGTGCAGACCCGCAGCTATGTGTTTCGAAAATTCGCCATGACTGACAGCCTTGAGTGGAAACCACTGCGACGCACATCGTTTTCAATAGATTATCGCCTGCAACTGGAGGAAAACGGACAGCTGTTTTGGCAAGAGTGGTCGCAAAACATTGTCGCGCAGCGAACCAATCAGTGGCTGCATTTTTTTCTCCGGTACAGAATACAGGGACAGCTCTATTTGACACCGGGATTTACAATTTACAAGCGAGATGAATGGAGATTCACTGATCAAATCGCCGGGCAAACGCAGGTGAAGCAGAAAGCTGGTACATATATGAGTCGCGGTCCGACACTGAATGTGCATTATAGCACGAGACATAACCTGCGTTTCTACCTGGAGGCGACGCGCTACAGAGTGAGTGTGACGGGACAAAAGGATTATTATATCAACAATATCGATCTGGGTTTGCGCTGGCTTTATTAGTGCAGATGCATGCAAGTCGTTTGCTGCAAAAAGTCATTTCAAATCAAGAATTATTTGCTTATTATTGAGATGATCGAATTTGAAATATGGCGCTTTGCTTCAATGTTCGAGGATGACAAATGAAGAGGACGCTTTTGAAAGCGGATAGAGTATTCACCATGTCGATCCGGTCGATCCCATCGGAGATTCATACGGTCGAAGAAAAGTTGGAGCGATTTTGTCGTAAAGCTGGGCTATCGCAGGATGATATTGAGAATTTCGGCATAGCGACGACCGAAATGGTGAACAATGCCATTCGGCACGGCAACAAAAGCGTGGTGGACAAAAAGGTCATAGTAAAGTTCGAAAAATTTCCCTCCAGGATGCAGGTCACTGTCGCTGATTCAGGCGGTGGTTTTGATCCGGACAATATCGCGGATCCGCTCGATCCTGAAA
This sequence comes from Candidatus Zhuqueibacterota bacterium, assembly GCA_003854995.1. Lineage (GTDB taxonomy): Bacteria > Zhuqueibacterota > Zhuqueibacteria > Residuimicrobiales > Krinioviventaceae > Kriniovivens. Next base: position 2,219 of record RQOI01000432.1, on the reverse strand, counting down.
ATCTCTACAAGGATAGCGGACGCGGCATTTTCATCGTCAAGATGCTGATGGATGACGTAAAATTCAATTTTACAGAACAGGGGACCAAAGTTATTCTCATTAAAAATATCAAGGCCGATCCGAAAAATGCGCATTGAAGGCCTTGGACTCACCAACTTTTGGAATGTGATGCGATTTTGCGTACCGTTGACAGTTGCATTGTCCATTTTTCTCGCCAGCGTCGCCAGACCGCAGACAGCGGATATCGCGCATGACTATGCAAAATATCAGGGAAGGATAATCTCCAAAATCATCGTGCTGGGCAATGACAAGACCAGGGACATTGTCATCCTTCGTGAGATGAAGACAAAGGTCGGTGTGCCTTTTGATGCGAATCGCGTTGACGAGGATAGAAAGCGCATTCAGAATCTCTCCCTGTTCACCCGCGTTGAAATTTATCCTGCCAAAGATGAAAATGAGAAGGTGGGCTTGATCGTCATCGTCGCGGAACGGTGGCACTTTCTGCCCTATCCGCTGTTCTTTCGTAACGAGCGGGAGTGGGAGCTGGAAAAGTGGTCTTACGGCGCCGGCATCATCCATAACAACGTGCGCGGACTCAATAATAAACTATTGGCCGAGCTGTGGTTTGGCTATAATCCCGGCGGCACAGCATCCTATCTCAATCCGTGGTTTGCGGGCGAGAGACAGCTTTACTACAAAGCGACTCTCTACTCGATGACTTTGAAGAGCAAAACGCTCAAGACGCCACGATTTGACGAGTTTCATCGCGGTTTTTCTTTCATTTTCGGTAAAAAGTGGGGTTACCACACCTACTCGAACATCGCTGTCAGTTACGACTATATTCGAATTCCGTATGAATATCGTTATCTCATCTCTTCCGAAAGTGACCAGCACGTCCCCTCGATCGGCATCGGATTTCAGTATGATACGCGAGATCTGCAAGAGTATCCCAGGGATGGCTGGTGGATGAGTTTTGGCGTGACGGGTAACTTTCCGCCGCAGTCTGGTTATCAGTTGTTTGGCGCCGATGTTCGTCGTTATATCCGGCTTTACAAGGATATTTCGCTCGCCTTGCGCGTCGATGTCGATCTCGCGCATGGCGATACGCCCTTTTATTCGCATTATTATCTGGGATACTCCGAGAGGATGCGGGGGCAATTTTATACCGCCATGGAAGGTGACAGACGTTCCATTTTCATGGCAGAATGTCGATTCCCCATTGTCCCTGTTCACTTCATCAACCTCGACTATGGGCAGCCCATGCTCGGCCAATATGCAAATGATCTGCCTTTTGGCATCAGCGCCGGGATTTTTTATGACATTGGCGCCGCATGGTTCAGGGATGACGCCAACATCCCGACAGATTTTCTGTCAGGTTTTGGCATGGGATTGCATTTTCATCTTCCCTACATTGAACTGTTTCGCATTGAATATGGAATTGATCCGCAGTGGAAGGGACAATTCATCATCGATACCAAAGTGGCATTTTAATGCGGATGGATTTTCAGCAATTTTATGTCGAGCCTGACAATATTTCGACGCATGTTTTCCGTCTCACCGGCGACGAATGCAGGCACGCCATCAAAGTCCTGCGCAAGAAGCGGGGTGATGCGCTTTCTGCCATTGACGGGTGCGGCCGGCTTTTGCATGGGATCATTGAGCGGATCGAACGGGATCAAGTCGTGGTCTCCATCGAGCGGATCGAAGAAAATGTCGGCGAGCCCCGAATCAAACTCACGATCGCACAGGCTATTCCAAAAGGTCACTATTTTGATCTTGTCGTCGAAAAAGGAACAGAAATAGGCGTCTCAGCTTTTCAGCCCATTACCACAGCGCGATCCATCGTCGAACCGACATCTCGCATCGAACGATGGCAGAAGAAAGCGCTCGCTGCGACCAAACAGTGCGGCAGATCGAGATGTCCGACCGTCGCCTCGCCGCTGCCGTTCGACGCATTTTTACAGCGCGATCAGTGTGACCTGGCGTTCATTGCGCACGAAGCGGCGGAGCAGGCAGGACCATCACCTTTGGCATTGCAGGGATTGCGGGCGATCACGCTCTACATAGGCCCTGAAGGCGGTTTCACAGCGACGGAAATAGAACGGGCAAAAGAGTTCAGAGTCGTACCGATCCACTTGGGAAGCCGTCGCCTGCGCAGCGAAACAGCGGCGCTCGTCGCGGCGACGAAAATATTGCATGCAGCCGGCGAGCTGGGCTGA
>RQOI01000431.1 GCA_003854995.1 Candidatus Zhuqueibacterota bacterium | reverse complement strand
GGCGCCCTGCGCCATCTGCCGACTATTTTGCTCAGCAAAAAGCTGACCGCGCTCGACCAATGGATGTCCAGAGAGCTGCACCTCTGCGTCTCCGGTCATCGTTTCATCATCGACTGTCGTGCGATCGATGCCATGCTCGCGGAGCCGAGTTTCACATTCGGGCTCATTCGCGAGATCTATATCCAGGACTGCTATCGCCGGTTTCCACATCTGGAGTCTCGATGCAGAACCGTCATTGATCTGGGAGGGAATCGCGGCATTTTCACCCTGCTCGCCGCCCAGTTTGCCGAGCGAGTCATATGCGTCGAGGCACAGTCCGTCTATCGCTCTGCGCTCCTGCACAACGCAAAGCGCAACGGTCTCGAAAACATCGAGCTGGTCAACGCCTACATCGGCGGCGAAGCGGCGCTGCCGCGTGGCAACGTTCCCGGCATGACAGTTGAAGAGATCATGCTAAAATTTGATATGGAAACAGTCGATTTCTGCAAGATGGACATCGAGGGCAGCGAATTCGAGCTCTTTCAAACGATAACCTGCCTGCCGCGAATTCGCTATCTGGCGGCCGAGATTCATCCGCAATTCGGTGATCCGCAGCGCATCATCGAGGTGCTGCGGGAACACGATTTCATTGTCTGGTTGCGCGACAGCGATCTGGCGCCGCTGGACGCACCGGTGCGCGATCGCCTGTTCTATCTCTATGCGAGCAATTCACGGATGACGAAATGAAGCGCGCTTTCATCCTCATGCACGATTATGGCGGCTATGCCTTTCCCCTGGAGCTCAGCCTGGAATTGGCGCGGCGGGGCCATCGTCTTCTGCACGTGTACACCTCGTCCAGCGGCAGTCCAACCGCTGCCTTTCCGGCCGACGACGCGAACTTTACGTCCGTCGACATCGACATACCGCCCGTGCGCAAGGCGCAATTTATTCGGCGCTGGCAAGCTGAACGGGCCTACGGCCGCAAAGTGGCGGACATCATCCGGCAAAAAAAGCCGGATGTCCTCATCTCCGCCGACACCCCTCTGGATGCCCAGGCGCAGATCGCCCGCGCGTGCGGCCAGGTCAATTGTGAATTCATCTATTGGCTGCAGGATATCCTCAGCATGGCGACGCACAGCGTGCTGTCGCAAAAATTCGGCATGGCGGGCAGGTGCATCGGCCGCTATTATCACCACATGGAAAAAAGGCTGTTGCGCAGCGCCGCCTCGGTGATCACCATCGCGGAAGAGTTTGCTGCAATCCTGGCAAATTGGGGTATTGAAGATGCAAGAGTGAGCGTCATCCCGAACTGGGCGCCCATCGCGACCATACCGCAGAAGAGCAAGGTGAATTCCTTCTCTCTCGAACACGGCCTGGCTGATAGATTTGTCGTCCTTTACGCCGGTACAATGGGAATGAAGCAGAGTCCGGAAATTGTTGTAACTGCAGCTCGTGCTCTCCTGCAGCAGCAAAATATCGTATTTCTGGTCGTCTCCGACGGCGTCGGCATGGACTATCTGGCGGAGAAGAAAGCGAGCTGGCAGCTGGACAATCTTATCCTGCTGCCGTTGCAGCCCTTTGAGCGGCTGGCCGATGTGCTGGCATCGGCTGATGCGGGACTCGTTTTGCTCGACCCCGATGCGGGATCGTTCTGTGTGCCATCCAAGGTGTGGTCGATTTACTGCTCTTCGCGCGCCGCCGTGCTGGTCGTGCCGGAGCACAATCTGGCCGCGCGCGTGACCAAAAACATAGAGGCGGGAATCGTATTGTCGCCGGAAAATTCGCAAAAACTCGCAGAGACGATACTGTTTTTGCAGTCGAATCCAGAGATTCGACAACGCATGGGCGAGAACGGCAGAGCCTATGCCGAG
>RQOI01000430.1 GCA_003854995.1 Candidatus Zhuqueibacterota bacterium | reverse complement strand
GTGCTGATGAAAATGCTGTCGCCTGGTTTGATGGCCTTCATTGCGAAAGCGGCTTCCGCAATTTTATCCTTATATTTCTCTTTCCAATTGAATTCCTGGTGCATTTTTCTCTCTCAAATTAGTCATTCAACACTCATGCGCGCATCAACTGCAATCGGCGTTGTCCCGGACGGCCCGACGAGATAGGGATTGATGTCGAGCTCCTTGATTTGCGGGAACTCGGTGACAAGCTGCGACAATCGCTGAATTCCCTCGGCCAGCGCATCGATATCGACGCCCTCGTCCCCGCGCACGCCTTCGAGCATCTGGTATGTTCTCGTACTTTTCAGCATCTGCTTGGCTTCCTCTGCAGTGACCGGCGCGAGATAAAAGGAGACATCCTTCAAAACTTCCACCATAGTGCCGCCCATGCCGAACATCATCAATGGGCCAAAGCGGGGATCTCTGTTCATGCCGAGGATGACTTCCTTGCCGCTCGTGGCCATCTTTTCGACCAGCACACCATATATATTGGCGCCGGGCTGTTTTTGGGGAATCCGGTACATCATCAGGTCATAGGCATCCTTGACTTCGCTGGCCGTTCGCAGGCCCACTTTGACGCCGCCGACGTCCGACTTGTGAATGATATCCGGCGACCATATCTTCATGACAACCGGAAAGCCGACCTGTTGCGCGATGGACGCCGCATGCTCGGCGCTGGTGGCCACAGAGCCGCTTGGCGTCGCAAATCCATACGCCTCAAGAATATCCTTGGCTTCGGTCTCACCGATTTCGCGACGTTTATCGCGCAGATGCTTTTCGATGATTTTTTCGACTTTTCTTCTATTGACCGGAAAAAGCTTGACAACCCGCTTCGGCTTGGCGCACCATCTCACGTAATTAACCATGACCTGCAAGGTGTCCACTGAATCTTCCGGAGATCTGTATTGCGGGATGCCACCCTTTTGCAGAATGTCGACCCCGCCCTTGACCTTGGAAGCGCCCATGAAACAGGCGATGACCGGTTTGTCCCGTCTTTTCCCAGCAATCTTGACGATCGCTTTAGCCGTTTTTTCCGGTTCCGTCATGGCTTGCGGACTCATGATCACAATGACAGCATCCACGTTTTCATCGGCCAGGACAACGTCGAGCGCGAATTCATAACGGTCGGCCAATGCATCTCCCAGCACATCCACAGGATTGTGCACGTTCGCCGCGGCCGGCAGCTTTTCCGCCAGTTTCGCTTTTGTCGCGTCGACGAGCTTGGCGAAATCAAGTCCGCGCGCTTCGACAGCATCGGCGGCCATAATCCCAAAACCGCCGGCGTTGGTGATCACGGCGACGCGCGCGCCCTGCGGCAGCGGTTGATTGGCAAAAGCGCGGGCATAATTGAACTGTTGGATGATGGACGTGCAGCGAATGATGCCGGCTTTGGCGAAAACTGCCTCATAGGCGGTTTCGCCACCGGCGAGACTGCCGGTGTGCGACGACGCTGCCTTGGCCCCGGCAGCGGTGCCACCTGACTTTATGAGTAAAATGGGTTTCCGGGTCGAGACCTCTTCAGCCACGCGCGCGAACATATTGCCGTCTTCAATGCTCTCGAGATAACCGGCGATGACCTTGGTGTTCGGATCGTCATCCATCGCCCCGAGAATATCGAGCTCGTTCAGATCGGCTTTGTTGCCAATGCTGACCAATTTGCTGAGCCCGATGCCCTGATCGTTGGCCATGTCAAGGATGGCGGCCAACAAAGCGCCCGATTGCGAGATGTAACTCGTTCCGCCCTCCATCGGCAGATCACCGCCAAAACTGGCGTTCAATTTGTCAAAAGTAGAAATGATGCCAAGACAGTTCGGACCGATGAATCGTACATT
>RQOI01000429.1 GCA_003854995.1 Candidatus Zhuqueibacterota bacterium | reverse complement strand
TCAAAGCCTTTATTTCTTTGTGTCTCGTGTGAGGTTTTTCTGAATAATCCAGGTTTAAGTATTTTTCATCTATTTTCTCGGCGGTCTCGGTACCCTCGGTGGCTTGGATATTTTTGGTTGCGGCAAAAGGCCGCGCCAGGTTGATCTCTTGTAGATTTTGCCAAGTCAGCATGCACCGCTCACAACATCAATCTCAGACTATCGCGAAAAACCCCCTGCGCGCCAAAGCTCTCCTTGAAGCGCGCCAGGCCCCAGTTGGGATCTTGATTGACCGTGAAAATGCCAAAATCGAGAAAGCCGTATTGCTCGCGGATGCCCCAGTCGATGATGTCGTGAAACAGACAATTGACGCCGCGGTAGCGCTGATACTCTTCATCGTGGCTGATGTAAAAGGCGAGGACGACGCGGGGATTGCAGATGAACATCACCACGCCGGCGGCCATATCCTCGTCCGGCGTATAGGCGGCAAACAGCTTGATGCGGTCGGGAAACAGCGCCTTGACCTTGAGCAGTTCGGGCAGCGTGTGGGTGGGATTGACGTTGTGGCGCAGGCGCAGATTCTTTTTCAGAACGGCGTAGAATCGCTCATACTCTGCGGCATCATCGGACTCACGCACCACGACCCCGAGTTTTTGACCGCGACGCACAGCGCGGCGCGAGGCCTCGTCAAAGGTGTTGAGGATCTCGTGCGAAGCAAAGTCGAGCGGGATGACGCTGGAGATTTCGCGCTTGCGGTAGGTGAAGCCGTTTTGCATCAGGCTAAAATCGATGTAATTGCTGGGTCGCCGCAGATAGATCTGCGGCGGCGGCGTCAAATCGATGGCATCAAAGCCTTCATTTTTTGCATATTTCAACAATGCTTCGGCGAGATCGAACGCCTCGCGGATGGAGAGCGTGTCCTTGATGACGAATCCACCATAGGAAGCGCCGCGATGCGACAACAACAATCGCGTTCCATTGTCATTGTAATCTACTGCCGGCAACAGGGCGAGCAGGCGTCCGTTTTTTGTGAACAGCAACGAATGATCGACGAACCTGTCCGGTGGATGGTAGGCCAAAAACCGTCGCGTATGAAAGAGAGTGCCGTTATTGGCAGACCAGACAAAATCATCCCAGACCTTTTCCAGGTCGTCTGCATAGCCCTGAACGTTTATCATCTGTCTCCGTTATAAAATGTACTGACTCAAATCTTCATCCTGAATGATCTCTTTCAACTTTTCCTGCACCATCTTTTGTGACACCCTGATGGGCGCGGCGCTCGTATCGGGCAACTTGAACAGATAATCTTCCAGCAAATTACTCATGATGGTGTGCAGGCGCCGGGCGCCGATGTTTTCCGACTGCTCATTCACTTGCGTCGCAAATCTGGCG
>RQOI01000428.1 GCA_003854995.1 Candidatus Zhuqueibacterota bacterium | reverse complement strand
AGTTCTGCTTTGGGCGTTAAGAGCCCGCATAAAGGTATAATCTGATTCAGGATATAGGTTTCAAACAGTCTGCCCCACTCACGTTCCGACGCCAGCGACGTTGGACGGAAACCCTGTAGATGCGCAGCAATACCGGTGTCGAACCAGGTCAATTTAGGCCTTTTCATGATGCGTAGACTGCGATTGCCGATGAAAGTGGGCACTGATTGTATCCATTCACTGATTTCCAGCAGGTTCAGGTAGCGATGCGCTGTCGGTTGTGAGAGAGCAGCGTCGCGCGCCAGCTCGCTCTGGTTCAGCTCCTGTCCGTTGCGCAGAGCGGCCAGCTTCATCAGGCGGCGAAAATCCGTCAGAGAATCGATCATGCTGAGTTGTCTCAGATCTCGCTCCAGATAAGATTCAATATATCCCTCGCGCCAGCGTGTCAGGGATTCCGGATCACTGCGCTGCAATACGATGGGCAGGCCTCCTGTCCACACACAATTGTGCAATTCCGGCGCCTCGCCTTGTTCTATGGCGGGCGGATGAAATGTTCCTGTTTCTAAAAGTCGTACGAGCCAATCAGGCGGGATTTTGCGACGCAATTCTGCACGGGTCATGGGCATCAGGTGCAAAAATTGCGCGCGCCCTGCCAGAGAATCGCTGACTTGCGCCATTAAGAGCAGATTGGCAGAACCGGACAGGATGAAGCGTTTTTGCGGAAATTCATCAACAAGTTTTTTGACCGTCAGGAGTATTTGCGGCGCGCGTTGCGCTTCATCAATGATGATGCGGTCATCGGAGAGTAAAACGGCTTGAGCATCCCGCTGCATTTGACCCAAGATATCCAAATCATCAAGATTGAACAGCCTGTAAGTATCAGCCATTTCATGCAGAAGCAGGGTGCTTTTTCCTACCTGCCGTGGCCCCGTGAGTACAACAATGGATGCTTCTTTGCATACGGTTTTTAAAAGATTCGCCATCCAGCGAGGATGATAGTCAATCATGGTTTATTTTCTCGAATATATTTTATTCAAGATATGAATAATAATTATTCAGTACAAGAGAAAAAGGTGAAGGAAGAGAAAGCCGGAAACCGCAGACGGCAGACCACAAGACGCAGACCGCAGGCCGCAGACCGCAGGCCGCAGACCGCAGGCCGCAGGCCGCAGGCCGCAGGCCGCAGGCCGCAGACCGCAAACCGCAAGACGCAGGCCGCGAGACGCAGGCCGCGAGACGCGGAGGAGACCGGAGACGGGAGACCGATATGAGTGTCTTGCGCGACAGTGGTTGTACTGAACGTGGACCACTGGACGTGGAACGAGACACACCTTTTTGTGCCGGGGCAAGTCCTTATCGGCATTCATAGTGGTGATGAGTTGAGAGATTTGTAATAGCTTTGCGCT
>RQOI01000427.1 GCA_003854995.1 Candidatus Zhuqueibacterota bacterium | reverse complement strand
CGCATTGGTGGTAAAGCTGGCGGCGAGATAGTTCGAGTGGCCGTCGCACAATTTTTTCCAGTGTTTGTTGTTCTTGCGATCAGTGGCGGAACAGGCTACGGATTGTGCCGCGATATAGATGTAATAGACCGCATCCTCAACGGTCTGGCGGCTGATGCGTTTTTCGAGCATTGGAAACCAAAAAGTGCTGACAATGAGCGAGGCGAGCATAAATTCATACTCATCGCGAATGCTCATCTGTTTTGCTGCAGCGAGTTTGATGACAGCATCGCACAATGCCACTGACGGTCGGGCATTTTGAATGTGATGTATCTCGTTGAGCAGCAGATCTCGATGGATGCTCGGTTCGCTTGCCCTTTTGCTCAGGATCTTATTCTCGATTTGATTTTGCAGCGCCACGTCCACTTTGTCGGGTTCGATGGTGCCGAACTCGCGAACGAGATCGATGATGAGCCGGCTATAGTTGCGGATATTTTCAAGAAAACGAGTGGCGCCGATGAGCGCCAGACGAGAGGCCAGAATGGCGTTCGGCGTGCAGCCGTCCTTGTCCGCGGTCTCTAAAATCGGCAGGAACTGATCATCCAGCTGCATGAAAAGATTGAGCAACATATTGAGGCGTCGCAGGTCGCGTTTGCCGGGAAACACTTTGGTGAGAGCAAAATAGATATTCTCCTCATAGTTGTTTTGCGACAGGTCGAGGACACTTTTGCCATACAGCTCGGCGACGTCGGTTGCGGGATTGATGCGCGAGGCGCCGGATTTGTTGCGCATATTCTGACGCACGAACTGCGCCCCCACATATTTATTGATCTCCCGGATCTGTTCATCATAGGGTGAGAGCGCTTGCACAACCGGCAATTCGAGATCTTTGGTCAGATTGAGTATGCCATCGCTTATCCAGAGCTTGAGCGACAAATCGCCGCTCGCGGCAAAATCGGTCGGCTCATCGATCTTTTCATAGATCATCTTCATCGCGTCCGGAAAATGCTGGATGGACGCCACCCGAACGCCCTTTTTGCTGACGAGTGGATTTTTCGGATCAAATGCCGGCACGCCAAAATAGTCATCAAACCACTGTTCCTTGGATTCAGCGTCATCGCCGCTGCCGGCCAGGGCGCCGGCATGTCCGCAGGCGCGTGTGATGTCCTTTTTCCAGCGACCGGTGACGCAGACGACGATCGGTTTGTTGAAACCGAAACGGCGCTCTTCGATCCACTCGAGCGCCTGCTTTTCATAATAGCCGCCCGGCTCCACATAGAGGGCGATGGCTTTGGTTCTCGGATCGTTCTGGGCGGCAAACAAAAATTCCGGCAGGGCAAAATGGATATACATATCCTTGCCGGAGCTGACGGCTGTCGAAATGCCAAATCCGGCGATTTTCAGATACTCGGCAATCGTCGTCGTAAAGTTGCCCGAGTTGCTGTGTATGGCGATGGAGCCCCGCTTGAGCGTCTCCTCGGGCGCATCACCGCCCAGTGCGCCGCCGATGCGCACGTGATCCCAGACATTCGCGACGCCGAGACAGTTGGCGCCGACGACGTCCACACCCGCTTCCTGGCAGATGAAGCGGATATTGCGCGAGTCGCGTACAGATACCTTTTCCGTGACGATGATGATGCGTTTCAGGTCATGGTTAAAGCGCACCAGCTCCCACACGGCCTGGCTGACCGCAGCGGGCGGGAGGTAGATGACGCCGACATCAAATCTGTAGCCGGCATTCATGACATCGCGCACGCTGCGCAAAACCGGGATATCGCCGATTCGCGTTTCCAGCGCGCCTTCACGGCCATACTGCACGCCGGCGACGACATTGCCGCCGCTGTATGCGTGCGATACCGGTGTCACCTTGCGGCTTTCATTGCCGAGGATGTTCAGCACGCAGACGCGCGACTCTTTGGTGATCAATTCTTCGAGCGAGTAAATGCCGACATAATAGGGAAAAGGTTTTGTGACGAGTTGCTTCATGATGGCACCCGAAATTATATTGTCAAATTTGCAGCGATCCTGTCTGGAGACGATGTCTGCATGCTGGCTGTGCAGAGATGCTCAAGCTGTCATGCGACTTTTTTCTCATATTCGGATCGTCCTCTGGCAGCCCACCAGTCATCGATGCGACAGGCATAGTCCAGTACGCCAATCATGGACGAGTCATAGCCGAACATCTTGTAGGGCAGTTTGAGACGGTCGAGTATATCCTTGCCATAGAACATGCCGCGAATCAAATTGGGGCCGCCGCGACCTACAACAGTGTAGAGTGGATGCACCCCATGCTTGGATACATGATCGCGCAGCGCGTCAAACATGCCTTTAAAGGTCACGTAAATATCCGTGTTGTTGGCTTTGCCGCCGATGATGAGCAGCACATTGGCCTGATCGTACCAGTGGTTGAAAACGATCCGACTGATGTCGTACATTTTATCATACGGCGGATTGCCGCCGAAATCGGACGAAAAAATGCCCCTTGTGCCGAGAGCTTCTGTGGCCGCGGAATTGGCGCCGCCGCCGAACATGAACGGGATGATCGTGCCGTTGGGATTGAGCTCCAGCACATCGCTCTGGCCCTGATAGGTGCGAAGGAGGTTGATTTCCGCTTCGAACGGCGTCACATCGGTCTGGAAAATCGTCTTTGGCAAGCCAAGACGCCGCCAGGCGGGATTGTCCTGGTCAAACGCCGCTTTCAGGTCGCAGCCGACCGGAGTGTATCGATTACCCTCCTTTTTGATGCGAATGGGATTGAGCTCGATGGTCGTGAGTCCGTAATTGTCGTACAATTCCCACAGTTTCGGCAGTGTCTGTACGAGCGGTGAAATATAGTGCTGCGGACATTTCATATCGCTGAGCACATTGGTCAAATCAAACGATTTGATGCCGATGAACGGATCAATCCATGTCGAATGTTTTTTGTCTGGGGGGAGGGTCTCGATGTCCACTCCGCCATAAGTCGAGATGATGAACATCGGTTTGCGCAGGCGGGTCGAGACCGAGATGCTGAAATAGACTTCAATGTCCGACTCGATGTATTCTTCAAAAGTGACGCCGTTGGCATGCACGGTTTTATT
>RQOI01000426.1 GCA_003854995.1 Candidatus Zhuqueibacterota bacterium | reverse complement strand
AGTGAAAAGCTGTAAAGTGAAAAGCTGTATAGAAAGCAAAAAGCATAAAGGTCGGGTTGCGACATGCGAGTGAGAAAAAACGATCAAGTGTTGGTCTTGTCAGGAAACTATAAAGGCAAAAAGGGCAAGGTGCTCAAGGTTTATCCTGAAAAAAGTCGGATCATCGTCGAAGGTGTGAACTTTATCAAACGTCATAGTCGACCAACTCAACAAAATCCCAAGGGCGGAATTGTTGAGAAAGAGGCGCCTATTCATGTATCCAACGTGATGGTCATCTGCCCCAAGTGTTCGACCCCTTCCCGAATGGGGACGAAGACGGTTGTCGATGAGACCCGGAAACGAAAGAACAGCGTCCGCATCTGCAAAAATTGTGGTGAAATGTTGGTTTCGAAATAATATCCAGTGGGTTTGAAGAATGGCAAAGAAAGATGTTTACAAACCGAGACTGATCACGACTTTTAAAAAAGAGATTGCTGGTCAGCTGCGCGAAAAGTTCAAGTATAACAATGTGCACCAAATCCCGCGACTAGAAAAGATCGTCCTGAACATCGGCGTCGGTGAAGCGACTGAAAACGTCAAGAATCTGGATGGCGCGTTGGATGATTTGACCAAGATTGCCGGCCAAAAACCAGTGGTGCGCCGGGCGAAAAAGTCAATTTCAAATTTCAAACTGCGTTCGGGTATGCCTATCGGCTGTTCGGTCACTTTGCGGGGCGACCGCATGTACGAATTCTTCGATCGTCTCGTCAGCGTCACTATACCCCGAATACGAGATTTTCGCGGATTACCGGCCAAGTTTGACGGACGAGGGAATTACAACTTTTCGGTCAAGGAGCAAATTGTCTTCCCGGAAATTGATTATGACAAAATTGATAAAATTCGTGGCATCAACATAACCATTGTGACGACTGCCCGTACGGATGAGGAAGCGTTGGCGTTGCTCACCGCGTTCGGCATGCCGTTCATGAAAAAGTAATTGAACTTTTACGTGAGGAGTTCTCTTGGCAAAGTCCTGTTTAATTTACAAAGCAAAGCAAGAGCCAAAGTACAAGGTTAGAAAGTATAATCGCTGCTCCCGCTGTGGCCGATCCAGAGCTTATTATCGGAAATTTGGCGTTTGCCGTATCTGTTTGAGAGAGCTGGCGCTGGATGGTAAAATTCCCGGCGTTGTCAAATCAAGCTGGTAGTGTATAAGAAACTAAAGTTATCCGGTTAAGGGTTGTTAGGGAGAATTTAAATGTCAAAAACTGATCCCATCGCAGATTACTTGACACGAATTAGAAATGCGACACGGGCAAAGCACCGCAAAGTTGATATTCCTGCGTCCAATGTCAAAAAAGAGATAACGAGAATTTTGCAGGAAGAGCACTATATTAAAAATCATATCATCATTGAGGATAATAAGCAGTCCATCATCCGCATATACCTGAAATATAAAGATGACGATGAAAGCGTCATCGCCGGTCTGGATCGAGTGAGTCGGCCGGGCTATAGGAGATATGTCGGCAAGGGATTGATCCCGCGCGTCTATAACAATCTTGGCTTGGCGATCATGACGACCTCGCAGGGTGTGATGACCGGGCAAGAGGCGCGACGCCGTGGTGTCGGCGGTGAAGTTATCTGCTACGTCTGGTAAATCGAAGAATAAAGATGATTAGGAGTTAATCGTGTCACGAGTTGGAAAACAACCCATAGCTGTGCCTGACGCTGTGACGATAGACATCAAGGATAATGTGGTCACCGCCAAGGGACCCAAGGGTGAGCTGTCAATTGCGGTCAACAAGGAGTTAAAGTTGACCATGCAAGACGGTGTGTTGACGGTCGAACGACCCTCGAATGACAAAGTCCATAAATCGATGCACGGCTTGTATCGATCATTGGTGAATAACATCATCGAAGGTGTGACGAATGGCTTTGAGAGAAGGCTGGAGATCGTCGGTGTCGGATACCGGGCTGAGATGAAAGGCAGGAATCTATTTCTGTCGATCGGCTATTCGCACGATATTTTATTCAAGCCAAGCGCCAACATCGAATTGTCCACAGAAGGGAATAATGCCATCATTGTTCGCGGCATCGACAAGGTCCTTGTCGGTCAGGTTGCTGCTAAAATACGCGCCTTTCGGCCGCCTGAGCCCTACAAAGGGAAGGGCATTCGCTATGCCGGCGAAGTGGTTCGTCGGAAGGCCGGAAAGACGGCTGCATAATCCAGGTGATGTCTCTGAATTGACAAAATATGACAAAATATAATGTAGAGATCCTATAATGGTAGACAAGAATAGCCAAAAAGAGCAAGCGAGAACCCGCCGTAGAAAACATCTTTATAAGAGAATTCGTGGAACTCAGGAACGACCGCGATTGGTGGTGTTTCGCAGCAACAAAGAAATCTATGGCCAAATAATTGATGATGTGAAGCGCGAGACATTGGCAGCGGCTTCAACGAGATCAAAAGACATTGCCAAAGAAATTGCCGGCGCAAAAAACAAAACCGAAAGAGCCAAAGTCGCGGGCAAGTTGCTGGGAGAACTCGCCAAGTCGAAAAAGATCGAGAACGTCGTATTCGATCGCGCCGGTTACCTGTATCACGGCCGCGTCAAGGCTTTCGCAGATGGTGCGCGCGAAGGTGGATTGAAATTTTAACACGCAGGATGTCCCAACTTTCTGAAAAGGTCAGCAGATGAAAAAGAGTGTGGAAAGAATAAATCCGAACGAACTTGAACTGACGGAAAAAGTGGTCCACGTGAATCGTGTTGCCAAGGTGGTCAAGGGTGGTCGTCGGTTCAGTTTCAATGCCATTGTCGTTGTCGGCGATGGCAAAGGCACTGTCGGTGTCGGATTGGGCAAGGCAAATGAGGTCTCTGATTGCATCGCAAAAGGCACAGATGCGGCGAAAAAAAGCCTCGTCCGGGTGCCGGTGCAGAACGGCACCATCACGCATGAGATCGAGGGAAAATTTGGCGCCGGTCGTGTTTTTCTCAAACCAGCAGCGCCTGGGACCGGTGTGATTGCCGGCGGGCCTGTTCGGGCCATAATGGAAGCTGCCGGCATAACTGATGTGTTGACGAAAAGTCGTGGTTCGGCAAATCCGCACAATGTTGTGAAAGCTACAATGGTCGCGCTCACAAGTTTAATGGAAGTCAGGGCTATTGCGCGAAAACGCGACATGTCGGTCATGCGCGTCTTTGACACAGAACCCAAAAATCAGCCCACGACAGCAGAGTGATCAATGATTTAGGATGTGACAGAATGGCAAAAAAGGTTGCAAAAAAACTCAGAATAAGGCTGGTGCGCAGCACAATCGGTCGTTTGCAGGTGCAAAAGGATACGGTGCGAGCTCTGGGCCTGCGCAAGATGCACCAGACCGTCGAGCATGCAGATACGCCCGCACTTCGCGGAATGATCAACAGAGTGGCCCATCTGGTCACGGTTGACGAGGTTTAGGCGATCATCGACCGATCACTAAGAAATTGATGACATTGAGGCGATAATGGATCTATCGAATTTGAAATATGCTGCAGGTTCTCGAAAGAACCGAAAACGCGTCGGCCGAGGAGGCGCGCATGGAAAGACGGCGTGTCGTGGCCATAAAGGCCAACGCTCCCGTTCCGGCTCAAAGCGCAGACTCTGGTTTGAAGGGGGCCAAATGCCGATCATGCGCCGGTTGCCGAAACGCGGCTTTAAAAACTTTAGTCGAATAGAGTATCAGGTTGTGAACGTGAGCGATCTGGCAAAAATTCAGGGCGTGGAAGAGATAACTCCCGAGGTCTTGCACATAAATGGCCTGATCACGAAAAAAAGCATGCCAGTGAAGGTGCTTGGCAATGGTGATCTCGCGCAGAAGGTGAATATCACCGCAGATGCATTTAGCAAGTCAGCCATAACAAAAATTGAAGCTGCCGGCGGGAGGGCGACCACATTATGATGGACCAGGTACAAAGCATCTTCAAGATACCGGAACTCAAGCGGAAGATCATCTTTACATTTTTAATATTGATCGTCTATCGCATCGGCGGGCATGTTCCGGTTCCCGGCGTGAACGCGCAGGCTCTGGTCGAATTTTTTCGACAATCGCAGCAGGGTTTGCTTGGTTTGTACGATCTGTTCGCGGGCGGCGCCTTTAGTCGCGCGACGATATTTGCACTTGGAATTATGCCGTATATTTCGGCGTCGATCATACTGCAGCTGCTGGGCGCTGTGCTCCCCTATTTTCAAAAATTGCAGCGTGAAGGAGAACAGGGCCGAAAGAAGATCAATCAATACACTCGTTACGGCACCGTGGCCATTTCCGCCATGCAGGCTGTGGGTGTGAGTATATTTCTCGAGCGCATCGACGCCAGTTCAACCGGACAACTCGTTGTGCCGGATCCTGGCATGGGTTTCAGACTGATGACGCTGCTGACTTTGACGGCCGGAACCGTCCTGATCATGTGGCTCGGCGAGATGATCACGGAGAGGGGAATCGGCAATGGCATTTCGCTGATCATCTTCATCGGAATCATCGCGCGCTTTCCGAATTCGATTCTCGAAGAAGTGCAACAGGTTGCGGCCGGCAATCGGACGCTGTTGACAGAGCTTTTGCTGCTGGCCGTATTCGTCATCACCGTCGCCGGCACGGTGCTGTTGACCCAGGGCACGCGCAAAATACCGGTGCAATATGCAAAGCGGGTCGTCGGCCGCAAGGTCTATGGCGGTCAGAGCACGCACATCCCGTTGCGCGTCAATACCGCGGGCGTCATGCCGATCATTTTCGCCCAGTCGATACTGTTCGTTCCGCAGACTATTGCGCAATTTTTCCCCAATAGCGAGTTCATGGCCTCGGTGAATCGAATGTTCGACTATACGTCCTGGATGTACTGGCTCATCTATTCTTTGATGATCGTCTTTTTCACCTATTTCTACACGGCCATCGCTTTCAATCCGACGGATGTTGCCGATAATATGAAAAAACAAGGTGGTTTCATTCCCGGCGTCCGTCCTGGAAAAAAGACCTCAGAGTACATCGACCATATATTGACGCGAATCACCCTGCCGGGTTCTATTTTTCTGGCGATCATTGCCATTTTACCCTATATCGTCAGCCGTTTCACGAACGTCTCCATGGGATTTTCCAGTTTTTTTGGCGGGACGTCCTTGCTGATCGTTGTGGGCGTGGCCCTGGATACCTTGCAGCAGGTCGAATCGCATCTGCTCATGCGCCATTACGATGGCTTTTTGAAAAGCGGCAAGATCCGCGGACGCAAAAGATTCTGATGAGGGAGTGAGAGATGAGGCTCATATTTTTGGGCGCCCCTGGAACCGGTAAAGGAACTCAGGCATCAGTTCTGGCACAAAAATATAATATCCCGCAGATTTCGACCGGCGATATCCTGCGAAAGGCAGTGGCCGATGGGACTGATCTCGGCATCAAAGCCAAAAAAATAATGGAGTCCGGCGGCTTGGTCCCTGACGACATCATCATCGGACTCATTGACGAGCGATTGGCACAAGACGACTGTAAAAACGGCTATATT
>RQOI01000425.1 GCA_003854995.1 Candidatus Zhuqueibacterota bacterium | reverse complement strand
CCGTTCATCGGCAATACCGGAGGTGGAGAAGCAGAGGCCGGCACCGGCGATCGCTGGGAATGGACGCTGGGACTAGCGCAGTTCAACTGGCTCAGACAGACGCTGGAGAACAGCGACGCCGCCTACAAGTTCATCTTTGCCCACCACATGACCGGCGGGTCGGATGACTATGTGCGCAAGGGCGCCTATGGCGCGCCCTATTGCGAGTGGGGTGGCTACAATGAGAACGGCACGACCTGGGGATTCGATTCGCGCCGCAATGGCTGGTATTGCACGGTGCATCAACTTTTTGTTGAAAACAACGTCAGCGCCTTTTTCCACGGCCATGATCATCAGTATGCCTACGAAATACTCGATGGCGTTGTCTACCAATCATGCGCAGCGGCCGGATTCACCGGCAACGGCTTCAATCTCTACAGTGAGGCCAACGCCTACACGGTCAAAGTCATGCCCAGCTCAGGACACTTGCGCGTGACCGTGACGCCCGCACAAGCAACCGTGGATTACGTTCGCTCCGGCGGCACCGGCGGCGCCTACTCCTATACGATCGCTCCGAACGCGCCGATAGCCGTCCAGCTCTCCTCCTGCAGCGCCCGTCGGGCAGAAGACGGCGTTGTGGCCGTGCACTGGCAGACCGCATCGGAGGTCAACACGGCCGGCTTTTATGTGCAGCGCAGCGAGACTCAGGAACATGGCTTCGCCCGCATTCATGATCGCATGATTGCCGCAAAAGGCAATAGCTCCGACGGTGCGGTCTATCAATTCATCGATTCGAACAGCCCGAAACAAGACTGTTACTATCGCCTTGAAGAGGTGAACCTCGATGGCGCCAGTTTTTATTTCGAACCAGTGTCCCTCTCGCTGGGCTCTGCGGTTGACTCTGAAACGCTTGCACCATTGACCTTTGCTTTGCTGCAAAATTATCCGAATCCGTTCAATCCAATCACGAAGATACTTTACAGCATTCCGACAAGCGAACAGGTCACGTTGAATATTTATGACCTGAACGGTCGCCTGGTGAAACAGCTTGTCGACCAACAACAGCAAGAAGGGCGCCATTGCGTGACCTGGGACGGTTCGAATGATCATGGACAGCACGTCGGATCAGGAACCTACTTTTATAGGCTGTCTGCCGGCGATTTAACAGCGGTGCAAAAAATGGTATTCTTGAAATAAGATTTGGTCCGATCCCTTTACGGGATCGGATCATTTTCATTAAATCTCGCAGGCAGAGCCCGGGAGAGAGGAATCGAATCCCATTTTCCTGCGTATTTGAACTTGGGAATGCGAGTGAATCTTGTTCTGTTTTAGATTTTATTCCGGGGAATTCGGCCAGACGAGGAAATTACTTCTGACGAAGTAGAGAGAAATGAAACCTTGGATCGCTTTCAACAGACTGCCACATTCAGAGGGATAGAGCACACAATCTGTAACAACGGATTTACTACCGAAATCAGTTTCCTCATTTGACAATACAGACTG
>RQOI01000424.1 GCA_003854995.1 Candidatus Zhuqueibacterota bacterium | reverse complement strand
GGCATTGGTTTTGGCTCCGGCATCGAACGAATCATCATGAGCATGCAGGAACAGGGACTGGCGCCGGAACCGATCGCGGCGCCGCCGGTGTTTCTGGCGTATTTCGGCGAGGAGGCCCGGCGAGCGGCCATTCAGTTGGCCTTCACTTTGCGCGAAAGTAAAATTGGCGCCACACTGTCCTTTGGCTCGAAAAGCATAAAGGCGTCGATGCGCAATGCCGATCGTCAGCAAGCCCGTTTCGCCATTCTCATCGGCGATAACGAGCTGGCACAAAATGTTGTCAGCATCAAAGATTTGCAATCAGGCGAACAAACGGCCGTGGCGATGAAAGATATCGTCGCGTTTCTCGCGGATCGTCTGGCATAGGGCGCAGTGACCATGCCTGGCAGTCCAGCAAAAACGATCGGGCTATCCGATCATTTGGCGGCCAAGTGCGCTGCCCTCAAACAGAGAAAATATCGCGATCTCGAAAATGCCTTTCTTGCCCAAGGCGTTCGCTTGTGTGAAGAGGCATTTGCCAGCAATGCCAAAATTCGCCACGTGATCGTGACCCAGGAGGCGAGGCAACAAGATCGGGTGTCTCAATTGCTGGGGAAAATGCAGGACGCCGGACTTGTCATCCGGCAAGCGACCCCCCGTCAGCTCAAAGCCATTTCGGACGAAAAAAATCCGCACGGTCTCCTCCTTGTCATCGAAAAACCGGCGCTGCGCATGATGGAGCTCACCAGCAAACTGGTTGTGGCGTGCGAGAACATCCAGGATCCGGGCAATCTCGGCACTCTTCTTCGCACCGCCGGGTGGTTCGGCGTGAAGGATATCCTGCTGAGTGGCGGCTGCGTCGATCCCTATAATGGCAAGGTTGTCCGCGGTTCGATGGGGGCGATCTTTCGGTCGCATATTTTTTTCAATATCGATCTTTGCAGCGCCATACTCCGGCTGCGCCAGGATGGCTATCGCGCCATCGGCACGATGGCGAACGCGGGCATCCCGATCGGCGATGCCAGTCCTTCAGGTAAAGATATTCTGATCGTCGGCAATGAGGCGAACGGCCTTTCTCCCGAGCTGCAGCGGAGCGTGCAACTGTCCGTGCGCATACCGGGACAGGGCGACGGCGAATCTTTGAACGTTGCCGTCGCAGCAGCCATTTGTCTCTATCATTTCACCCAAATTTAAAACCGCAACAGTGGATCAAATGGATGACACTCGGCGGACTCTCCGCCCGCTGGAAATCGGCTTTATATTCCTGATGACGGTGGCGTTCATCCTCTGCATGGCCTTGTTTGTCGAGTTTTCGGATCAGCGGTCCGCGTTGCTCGCCGGCGAGGCCATGATGATCATGCCGGCACTGGTCTACGTGCTCTGCAGGCGACTGCCCTTGCTGCACATATTCCGCATCCGGCCGCTCACTCTGACCCAGATGGTGGCGACGCTCGTGCTCTTTTTCCCGACTTTTATTCT
>RQOI01000052.1 GCA_003854995.1 Candidatus Zhuqueibacterota bacterium | reverse complement strand
TCGGGGTATTTTTCGTGCATGATCTGGGTCAAGTCCCCGCCGTCATCGAGCAGCATGTTCGGCCGCCAATTGTTGGGGCCGAATATGGTTTGCTCGACGCACCACCAGTATTCTTCTTCTGTTTCGCCCTTCCAGGCGAATACGGGAATGCCTTCCGCGGCGATCGCCGCGGCCGCATGGTCCTGGGTCGAAAATATATTGCAGGAGGACCAGCGCACTTGCGCGCCCAATTTTATCAATGTTTCGATCAGCACCGCCGTTTGAATGGTCATATGGAGACAGCCGGCAATGCGCGCGCCTTCGAGCGGTTTTTGCCCGGCATAGTCTTCGCGCAGCGCCATCAGGCCCGGCATCTCCGTTTCGGCGATGTTGATCTCTTTGCGCCCCCAGGCGGCGAGTGAGATATCGGCGACTTTATAATCGGGTGAAAGATTTGTGACAGGTTGGCTGCTCATGCATATTCCTTAATTTTGATAATGGTTGCAAAAATACTGAATTAGTCTGTTAGAAGATCAAAGCGGAGGCAAACCGGCCGTTTCCCTCAGTATTTCCGCTTTATCCGGTTTTTCCCAGCTAAAGCTATCTTCGGTGCGCCCAAAATGGCCATAGGCCGCCGTTGTTTTATAGATAGGCTTCAGCAAATCCAGCATTTTTATCAGTCCCCGCGGCCTCATATCAAAATGCTCCCGGACGATTTGAACCAGGCGCTCCTCGGCAATCTGACCGGTACCGAAGGTCTCGATGCTGATGGAGGTGGGTTCGGCCACGCCGATCGCGTAGGATACCTGAATTTCACAACGCTCGGCGAGGCCCGCGGCGACGATGTTCTTCGCCACATAACGGCACATATAGGCGGCGGAACGGTCCACTTTAGTCGGGTCTTTGCCGCTGAAAGCGCCTCCCCCATGGCGCGCCATGCCGCCATAGGTGTCCACGATGATTTTCCGCCCCGTCAGGCCACAGTCGCCCACCGGTCCTCCCACGATAAACCGCCCGGTTGGATTGATGAAAAATTTGGTCCCTTTATGCACCCATTCTTTCGGCAGCACCGGTAAGATGATTTCATCCATGACCGCTTCATAGAGATCCCTCTGGCTGATCTCGGGCGCGTGCTG
>RQOI01000051.1 GCA_003854995.1 Candidatus Zhuqueibacterota bacterium | reverse complement strand
GAAGACCAGGACTGGGATGCGTTTGATGACGCCAACGGCAACGGCCAATGGGATGAAGGTGAAGACATCAACGACGACGTCGGCCTCGACGGCAAGGGTCCTGGCGAAATCGATTACGTGGAGCCGGATGCGGACGGCAGCGAGGCGAACGGTCGTCCCGACCTCAAGATCGGTTATGGCTGCGAACCGGACTTTGGTCTCCTCGATGTCACCGAGACCGACATGCTCGGCTTGACCTCATTCCGCTTGTTCCCCATCCCCGATCACGTGCCTCCCTATCGATACTGGTTCAGAAATGATGAATCGATGTGGGACCTGGTCGGCGCGGACTCGCTCGTGCCGTTCATCGGCGCCGTGTCCAACCTGGCGGAAGTCTTTGCCACCGGCGTGTTCCCCCTCTATGGCGGCAATATCGAACGAATCTCCATGTCACAGCTGCATTCGTGGGACGATGGTCGAAACATCAAGGCGGGCGATCCAGTGCAAAACCCGCCCATCGCCCTGTTCGAGCTGAAAAAGATCGTGCAGATCATTTACGAGACCGACTATCGCTTCGCCCAACCGCCGGTCATGCCCACCATCACCGCGACTCCCGGCGATGGCAAAGTCCTTCTCACCTGGAATAATGACTCTGAAATCAAGACTCGCGACGCCTTTTTGGGCAATGAAAATGACTTTGAAGGCTATAGACTCTTCAAGGCATCTGACAGAAATATCACCGACGCCGTCAAGATCACCGATGGCTATGGCAACCAGAAGGAGCGTCGCTGGGTTTTCCAGTGCGACCTGGTGAACGGCAAAAAAGGCTTTGCCAACTATGGCCTGGTCGACGGCGCCGCCTACTATCTCGGCAACGACACCGGCATTTCCCATTCATACATCGATGAAAACGTGCAGAATGGCCGCACCTATTATTACGCGCTCGTGGCCTATGATTATGGCATGCCGGACATCGGTGTGCGGCCATCCGAAAACAACTTTGAAATCAAGGTCGATGAAGGCGAAAATGTCATCTTTACGACCAAAAACGTCGCCATTGTCACGCCGCGCCCCTATCCGGCCGGCTATCATCTGGAAGCCTCCAGCGACATCATCCCCACACAAACGCTGGGCGCCGGCGCCATTTCGACCGAACTGGTGGCCAAAAATGCCGCCATCGATGGCGCGACCTACAAGGTGAAATTCCACGTCAAAAAGATTCGCGAAATCCGCAATATGAACTGGGGCCTCAACTGGGTTGCGGACGGTCTCAGCATCTATCGCGAAGTGGATGGCGCCGAGCTGCTCGTCTATAATGAAGATCCGGAAAACCCTGGCGCCATGCTGGTGGATTCGACCGAAACACTCGATTACTGGTTCATCCGAACGGACAGCGCCAAGACGGATATCTTTGACGGCATCACCATGACCTTGCGCGTGCCCGTCGTCGAAGCGGAATATGACTATCTCGGCTCTGGCTGGCAAAACGGTTCCGGCCCCGTCCTGGTGACGCCGGCGACGCAGAGCTCGACCGGCACGGTCTATTATTTCGCGTGGGACTATGATATCATCTGGGCGGAAAACTATACATCGGAGATGGCCATCGTCACTTCTACGCGAATTTACGATGAAAACTATGTGCGGGTTCGCGAAGGCCTGCTGGAAAAGCAGACCTACCCGTTCTATATTCAAAATGCATCTGTCATTGACACAACAACCGGCGCACCGAAAAAGATGGAAATGGTCGCTCAGGACATGGACCTCGATGGCCTGTTCGACATCACGAAAGATCGCATATTTGTCGGCGCCATGGATGACAGAGGGACATGGGCAGGCACGGTTTTCGTGCTCGACTTTACCGATGCCGAAAGTGAAAGTGAGCTACCGGCAACGGGCAGCGAAGCGGTTTATAAAGTGAAATATTTGCGACCGTTCTTTGAGACAGATTCGCTCATGTTCAAAGTCAATATCAACGAAACGACAGTTGCCTCCGATATCGGCGCGTCACTGCAAGATATCAAGGTCGTGCCGAATCCATATGTTGCCACAAACGCCCTGGAACCCTCTCTGGCCAATAAAGAATTCAACCAGAGACGTCGAATCATGTGGACCCATGTCCCTGCCAATTGCACCATCAAAATATTCACGACGAGCGGCGTGTTTGTCGATGAAATTGTGGTGACCAATGATAACGACAATGGCATCGCTTATTGGGATCTGCTGACGAAGGACCGACTCGAAGCTGCGGCAGGCATGTATGTCTATCATCTGAAAGCCGATGATACCGGCGATGAGATCATGGGCAAATTTGCCATCATCAAATAGGTTCCGGGCAATCAGAGTTTAATCGGAAAAGAATGATGAAAAAATCTAAATACAAAGAGGTTAGACTATGAGTGGAAACAAAGTGACAAGTTTGCTGATCATCAGCGCGATGCTGCTTTTATGCCTGGCCCCGGCTCAGGCGCAAAAGAGCCGCGCCGGCACCGCGACAGCGAACTTTTTGGAAATAGGATTTGGCAGCGCCGGCAGCGCCATGGGCGATGCGTATGTGAGCCTCGCCGAAGACTTGTCCTCCATGTACTGGAACCCGGCAGGTCTGGGCTATATGGAAAGCAGCGAGGCGCAGTTCACCATCCAGCCCTGGGTTGTTGACATCAGCACCTCTTTTGTCGGCGTCGGCCTCGCACTGCCGACGATCGGCACTCTGGCGCTCGGCATCACCCAGGTGGGCTATGGCGAAATGCCGGTGACAAACCTGGATTACCAGGAAGGCACGGGTGAGATGTTCACGGCCAGTGAGCTCGCCGCATCCCTCTCCTATTCTCGCCGCCTGGCGCAGTGGTTCTCCTTTGGTGCGTCATTCAAATACATCAACTCGAACATCTGGCACAGCAATGCCAACGCCATGGCCCTTGACCTGGGCGTCAAATTGAACACCCATTTTTTCTCTCCCACGGGCGAAAAGGCAGATGGCATGAACATCGGCATGAGCATTTCGAACTATGGCACAAGAATGAAGTACGACGGACTGGATCTGCTGCAGCCAATCGACATTCTCCCCAATGAACAGGGCAACTATCAATTTGCCAGTGGCAAATTCGAGACCGTCGAATGGGAACTGCCGCTCATCTTCCGCGTCGGCGTCGCTGTTCATCCGCTCGTCGCCGGCGGTCACCGATTGACGCTGGCGGTCGATGCGCTGCATCCGAATAACAACACGGAATCGGTCAATGTTGGCGCCCAATATCGTTACAAGATACCGGCGTTTGGCAGCCTGTTCCTCCGCGGCGGCTATAAGGGATTCTTCATGCAGGATTCGGAATTTGGCCCGACGTTCGGCGGCGGCCTCCTCCTGAACCTCATGGGCAATGTCGGCTTGCGCATTGACTATGCCTACAAGAGCGTCGGCATGTTGGGCAATTTTCACTCCTACACCTGCGGCGTGACATTTTAATACCTGCACCCACGCCTGACCTTTTAGCAAGACTCTGATGAAAGAGGCTCTTTTGTCAGAGTCTTGCTATATAGGGACGTTCTAAACGGCGGAAAATTATGAAAATAACCGCAGAGGACAGCGAGAAGCACCGAGAGAAAAGGCCTCTGCTAACTTGAAGTATCTGACGATACAAACAAGACACGGGATTTCGTCGTCATACAAAACTTGGGCAAATATGAAATATTTAGAAATTACCATAATAGTACTTTTCGTTGTGCTGCTGTCTTGCGCGCGGCGACCGGAGCAGCCGGAGCAGGTTATTTTGGCGCAGGCCGGCGATCGCATCATCACCCTGGACGAGTACATCAAGCGAGCCGAATACACCATTCGTCCCAACTATGCCAAGGGCAATCAATACATCCATAAAAAAATCATCCTCAACTCGCTCATCGCTGAAAAACTCATGGCCATGGAGGGTGGCGAGGACAATGCTTTTGCGCAAAATTCGGCGTTTCAGAACTATATTCGCGGCCGTCGCGAGCAGGCGATGCGCAAATGGCTCTTTCACAATGAAGGTACAAACAAGGTCGACATCAAGGCTGACGAATTGAACAATGCGTATCGTTGGGCAGGCCGCGACTATGATGTCGCCTATTTTACGGTTGCAAAAGCCGGCGTCGATTCGGTCGAGGCTCTGCTGAGCGATCCGTCTCTTTCGTTCGAGGATGTTTATGACATCATCGGCGGCGAAGGTGAGCTGCCCACTCGACAAATCAGTTGGCGTCACGATGGCAACGACGCGGTCATGGAGGCCATGTATTCTGACACCCTGAGAATTGGCCAGGTCGTTGGGCCGCTCGAGCTGGGTGAAAATTCCTATACAACCATGAAAGTACTGGGCTGGACCGAAAAAGTGGCGATGAGCGACGAACAGGTCCGGCTGCGCTTCAATGATGTCAAGGAGCGACTGGTGCAGAAAAAGGCGGAAAAGATTTATGCCAGTTTTGTTCTGGACGTCATGCGCGGCAAGACGCTGGAATTCGATGAAAGAGCTTTTTATAAAGTCGTCGAGATCGTCAAGCCGTTCTATCTGCAGTCGAAAGAAGAAAAACAACGGACGCTCAACGCCAGACTGTGGCAGGAAGAGGACACCACCAGCGTCGATTATGGGGCCATGGCAAACGACTTTGAAGCGATCAAGGAGTGGCCTCTGCTGACGATCGACGGCGTGACATGGACGGTGGCTCAGCTGCGCGACGAGATCGGCCGTCATCCGCTCGTCTTTCGCAACAGAAATGTGACGGACGCCACTTTTCCGCAGCAGTTCAAACTGGCGGTGGTGGATCTGGTTCGCGACAAATATCTCACCCAAGAGGCATACAAAAGGGGATACGATCGCATCAACTTTGTCGAGCAGTACGCTGACATGTTCAGGGATCACGCCCTGGCGCTCGTGCATCAGAACGAATATCTCAAAGCGCAAGAGAGCGAATACGATTTCAGCAAGGACTATCTCGCCGCCATTGACAAATACCTCAATCCCTACGTCGATAGTCTGCAGACAAAGTACAGCGATCAGATCGCCATCGACACCGACATTCTGGAAAAAGTCGAGCTCACCCGCATCGATATGTTTGTCATGGAAAAGAATGCCCCTTACCCAGTAGCGGTGCCGAGCTTTCCGGTGCTGACAAATGACACGCGACTCGATTATGGCCGGGTGATGGAGAAAGAGTGATCGAATCAAATGTTCGTCCAGGGACTCTTTCCCTGGACGCAGAGTGATCGGGGGCTTGCAGCCCCCCTCAGGGCTGCAAGCCCTGCCCCATCGCCCGTCCAGGGATGGAATCCCTGAACGAATTCCTAAAACCGTATCGTATATTTGAACTTGAGTCGCGTCGCGCTCTCCGTCATCGCAAAGCGGTCGAACGGATTCTGCGAGATCGACTTCCACACGAGAAAGAGCTCCCGGCCAGGTTTCAATATCCAGACGAATCGCGATTGCCAGCCGAGCTTTTTCGACAAATTGTCGTATTGAATAAAGTTGTAGAGAAAAACGTCCGGACTGAACAGAACATTGACACTCAGGCGGCCGACATCGGTGCTGAAATCGCCGCTGGGCAACGAGACGTCGTTGTGTTCATATTCCATGCTGACGAGCAAAGGCACCCCGACTTTCCAGCTCATCTCCGTCTGCATCTGCGTCCGCGCACCATCGAAAAAGCCGCCGGCTTCGATGAGCGCGGAAAAATAGAACGGCCGGCGCTGTGCGGTCGTGCCTTGCAATGTCGAACGCCAAAATTGATAGTCACCGACCGGGATCGTGTGATCCGGATGGATGGGAAAATCCTCGCGCAGGCTCTCACAGGTGTGGTAAAAACTGAACTCGACATGTTCGCCCGACAAAAACTCGATGCTGAACGGCATCAGGCCCGCTTCGCGGGTGAGCAAAACATTGCGCAGATCGGTCACGTGATTCATATGGATGCCGGTGATACTCTGCAAAATGCCCCACTTGCCCGGCCGTGGTCCGATGCCGCCGCGAAAATAGCCGCGGCGAATGCCGTGGCGCGGCACAAAACCCAGTCCGGCGTTGAAATTCTCGCCGATTTCATGCCAACCGGTGACGATCCATATAAAATCGTTCGGGTAGATGAGCGACACGCCATAGGCATGATCGCGTCCAGTGCTGTCGTCCGTATCGGAACGCAATCCATGCAGCGTCAGAGAGATGTTCTTATCCCCGAGAAAGGTCGACGTCGCCAGCTTGGCATCCAGGCCGAACAGAGAATTCCCAGCTTGCGTAAAAGAGTTACGCACCGTGCCGATGGCGCCGATATATGACTGTCCCCCGATATGCCGGGCAATGCGGCCGACAGCGGCGTTGCTTGCGCGGCCATCCTGATCTTCGACGATATCGAGCAGTCCCATATTCCAGGCGCCGGCCTGACCCGTCAGCTTGAGGCCGGCGATGATCGGCACCAGCTCACCGTCGTCGTCCAGGCCCAGACGCCGCGAAAAGAACGGCATGAGGCTCGTCTGATAGGGATGATCGCGTTCGCCATCGATGCCGTAATTGAAATAGTTCGAGCCGTCGAGAAAAAAGTCGCGTTTCTCCTCAAAGAACAGCGGAAAGCGGGTGAGGTTGATCCGCTGGTCATCCACCTCGGTCTGAGCGAAATCGGTATTGATGGTGAGCGCGCTCTTGAGTCCCGGCGTGATCTGGTAAAAAGCATCCAGGCCGATATCCGACGGATAGTCTCGTTCATATCCTTGACGCGCATCTGCACCGACCAGCGCATACGGCACGGCATCCAGGCCGATGCCCTGGGAGATGTCCAGCAGGCCGTCTAGCAGTCCGGCATCGGACACCTGAAATTTGTGGCTGTTCAGATTGGCGACCGGCCAGTAGCCCTGCTCGCTCTTGCGGCTCACCTGCCGGATCAGCTTCAGTCCCCAGCTCGATTGGCCTTTGCGAAAGCTCATGGTCTTGAAGGGGATGGCGATCTCGCCCTCCCAGCCCCAGGCCGTGATGTGCGCTGCTCCCTCCCACAGGCCATCCCACGACTTGTTGAAAGCGGCGCCGTTCTGGCTCACCAGCGCGTCGCCGATGCAGCCGCGCGGATTGATCTGAAACCAGTAGCCGCTGCGGCGGTCGAGAAAAGTGTCGATGATGATCTGGATCTTGTCATCGTAATCGAGGCTGGCATCGCGCGCCAGCTGTTTGGCAATGATCCCCTTCGGTTGGGCATCGTAGCATCGCAGGCCGAAATAGAGCTGGTCTCGAGCAAAAGTGACGTACACCTCGGTTCGCTCGCTCATCGGCTCGCCACTATTTGGCACGCGCTGGATGAAATCGGCAATGACCGCGGCGTTCTGCCAGGCGGCTTCGTCCATACGGCCGTCAATATGGAACGGCGCATCGGTGCGCGGGACAGTGATCCGCGATTGGGAAAAACAGAGAGCGGTCGAACAGATGAACAGGATGGCAGCTTGATGTCGCACAGGAGTGTCTCCGTTGCAGGTGGAAGTGGATTGGCGAATAGAGATTAAAGCTAAAAATAATTTTGCCGACAAACAATAGATTTTAAATGCGAGATCGTCACTCTAATCAATGCTCAAATAAAAAGCGCTCCACATCCCTGATGAACTGCATCATCGACCCTTCGATCTGTTTTAACGCAATAACCTATTTGCCAGCAGATTTTGCAATTCCCGTCGTCCGTCCAAAACGCAATGAACATACACTTTTGTTGCGACAACCTGATATATTATTCTATATGGCTTGAAATGGATTTCTCTATATTCGAAAATGCCAATTCGCTCCAGCTCTGGTGGAAAATGATCCCTGTCGGGACATTCGCTTAGACTCTGACATTTTTCTTCGATATTTTTCAAAACATATTCAGCTTTTTCAATCGAGTCTGCCAAGGCAATGAAATCATAAATATCGACAATATCTTGCTCAGCATCTTTCACAATATAGACTTTCATGCTGACTGGCTTTCGCGTATTCTGCTTCGTATATCTTTGAACGCTTTTGCGGCCGTCTTGGCCTTGCCTTCGCCCAGACTCTTGTTGCTCAGGGCAAGCATCTTCAAAAGGGCAAGACTTGCCTGCAATTCCTCATAGGCTCGAACATCCTGCAGAACTACTTTTGCTTCGCCATTTTGGGTGATGATCATCGTCTTATTATTGTCTACGACATCTCGCACCACTTCCGCGGCGTGCGCTTTAAAGTAGCTTATCGGCTTGACCGCTTCGCTATACTTCATAACATTTTCTCCTTAATATTACGACCTCAATTTAGGCTATATTTAGGTCTTTGGCAAGATATTTTTCTTTATGTTTTTCTTTATACGGATTCATGTGGTGGCCGTTTTTTACAGCCTGCGAAAGCCATTCTCATCCAGCATCGGCGACGGCCAGACGGCAGCAATCGATGGTCAGGATTGCCATACTGTCACCCCACTATCGAACTTGTTCAACATGACGTTCAATCGTATTGACCGCCAAATCAATGATCACGTAGGTAAAACGTGCCATTTGTCCGGGTTGAATGCAGGTGGTGTTGCCGAGAGACGCTCTCCAGATGCCGCTGACCTCCGGCGATTCGTGAATATGTCCGTGCAGGGCATAGCCGGGCTGGTGTTCGTGCAAAAACTGATAGATGGCCTTGGAACCAACCTGTCGGCCATCGCGGCACACATCCAGGCCAAGATGCGCGGGTGGCATGTGGATCATATAGACGGACTGCTGTATATTGAGAGGTCGCGGCAACATGTCAAGTTCATCCGAAATCGTCGGCAGCGTCTCGGCGTATTCGAGCCAATTGTCCAGCTCTTGCCAGCCTTGTTCGGTCGATATTAACGCTTTTGCGACTTGGGCTGGAAAAATAAAGTCAGGAGTGTCCTTCCGACAGCGATCTTTCAGGCGAAATGGAGTATCGACGATCCAATTCATCCCGATGAATTCTCTGTCATGAATGGCCACTCGGCGCTGGGCGAGATTGTGAACATAGTAGTACTGCCGGCAGGTTTCTTCAAAGAGCGGATCGAATATTTTGAGATCATCATTGCCTAAAAAGCACAGGTAATAGATCCTGGCCTCCTCAAAACATTGAAAGTGTTTATGCAAATAGCCCGTAATAAATCGATCCTGATGAAAAAGAGTGCCATTGTGTGGCAGCATGTCACCGCCATTCAGAACGATATCGACGTTATGCTGCTGAGCCGTTTTGCATACTTTGTCATATTTTCGCGCATCGCCATGGAGATCGGTGATGAAGAGCAGTCTCATTCTTGTTCGCTTTTTCTATTCT
>RQOI01000423.1 GCA_003854995.1 Candidatus Zhuqueibacterota bacterium | reverse complement strand
GATTCCGGCATTGACTGGAGACATGATGATTTCCTCACACCGGATGGCGCGACGCGGATAAAATATATTCTCGATCTGAGTGAGACGGGCCCTGTCTACGGCGGCACAGTTTACACCGAAGACCAGATCAACGCCGGGCTCGCGGGATTCGGCAGCATCGATCAAGTCGACATCAGCGGCCATGGCACGCATGTGGCTGGGATCGCCGTCAGCGATGGCGCCAGCGACTACGGCTATGGCGATTATGCGGGTATTGCACCGGAAGCGGACATTGTCATCGTCAAGGCGACCCGCGACCGACAAGGCAGCGAATTTTATTCGACAGATCAAATACTCGCCCTGGCTTTCATCGACAGTGTGGCGCACATTCTCGGCAAGCCCTGGGTGGCGAATTTGAGTTTGGGAGGACACAGTGGTGCGCACGACGGCACGTCTCCGGTGGAGCGTTATATCGACAAGATCACTGGTCCGGGCATCCCCGGCAAGGCAGTGGTGACCGTTGCCGGCAATGACGGCGACCGGGATGTGCACGCAAAAATATCGATCTCTCCGGGAAACGATGAGCCGGCCATTTCATTCGAGATCGAATCGTTCACGCCAAACGTCGGGCCGAGCAATGATGTGGTGGAAATGACCGGCTGGTACGACGGCGCCAGAAAAATCGGCATAACCCTGATTGCGCCATCGGGCAATCGCTACGGTCCGGTTTTACCGAGCCAGGTTTTTCCAGGCAACAGCTCACATCCGTCCGCGGATGGCTCAATCTATATTTGGAACGGCTTTTATTTCACCGACAGCGGTGAAGATGGACAGCCAGGCGCCAATCCGTACAACGGAGACCGCGAATTTTACATCTCCATTTCCGACGACGATCAATCCGTTCGTCCGGCAGCCGGAGAGTGGCGGATCGAATTCTCCGGCACCGGCGGTCTCATCGACATGTGGCTGGCCAACAGCACAATGGATGCCTACTTTGTCCTGGGCAAGGTGGATGACGGCAAGCTGACGATCCCGGGAACGGCGCGACATTCGATCACTGTCGGATCCTTCATCTCAAAAAAATCGTGGCAGGATCTGGACGGCAATCGCCTGACGTTCGATTCACAGGGCGACCTGGCCGCCGGCCAGTTATCGCCGTTTTCCAGTCCAGGCCCGGTCCGCAAGGCAGATTATCAAAAACCCGACATGGCTGCCCCGGGCCAGATCATTGCCAGCACATTCTCCGCAAATTCGCCGCCGACCAATTCCTACAGCATCTTTCAATCAGGTGACCCCAATCTCCCGCATGCGCTGATCAACAGCGACGGCTACCATGCGCTGAGCAGCGGAACCAGCTTTGCTGCTCCGCATGTCGCCGGCGCCGTGGCATTGATCCTGGAACAGAACGCAGAGCTGAGCGTCGTGCAGATCAAGGACATCCTGCAGAGAGCCGCTGATACGGATCAATGGGTCGGCGATGCGCCCAATATCTCCTGGGGCTGGGGCAAGCTGAACGTCTTTAAGGCCCTGCTGATCGATCCTGAAGAGGAACCGCCGACGCTGCTGCGACTCTATCCGGCAGCGCCCAATCCTTTCATGGGCAGGACGCGAATCACGTTCGATCTACCGCTGCTGGAGAATATTCCGTCGACTCGCATTGTTATTTATAACGCTCTTGGTCGCAAGGTGTGTACGCTGGTCGATGAAGTGAAAAACAGCGGTTCACACACCGTCTACTGGAATGGCTGCGACGAGGGCGGCAAAGCCGTTGGCAAAGGCGTCTATTTCATACGATTGACATTTGGCGCTAACGAAATAACAAAAAAAGCCCTGTTTTTGGGAATAGAAAAATAGATACACGATCATGAAAAAAAAAGGGAGACCTATCATGGCATCATTGTTGGACAGCATTCGCGACGGCCTGGAGCTGGTCGTCGACAAGACAGAAGAGTATTCGAAAATCGGCAAACTCAAGGTTGACATTATCTCCATCAAACGCAAAATCGAAAAGCAATTCACCGAGCTGGGCGGCCGTACCTTTGACCTTTTGACCGGTGACGATGCAAAATCACTGCAAAAGGATGATAAGGTGGCCACGCTGATCCGTGACATTCAAGCTTTTGAGCAAGAGCTCAAAGAAAAAGAGGCGGACATTGAGCGGGTCAAGCAGGACAAAGGAAAAGAACGACTCGACCGCCAGGAAGCGCGCAAGCAGCAGTCCGAAGTCAACGATATGACTAAAGACAAAGACATGCAGGACGATAAAAAGAATTCATGAAACTGAAAAGAGACAGCAGAATTCGACAGGCGCAGCTCATCATTGCCGGGATCGTGATCCCGGCAATTTTTGTTTTGGCGCACGAGCTGGCGGCCCGACAGCAGACCGCAGACGTCAGATCCGGTTTCAGGCGCATGATCACCGAAGAAAAGCCGATCTGGCTGACGCCGGCGTTTGAATCCACCATCACTGTCGCTGCGGTCGGGGACTTGATGATGAGTTCCTGGATCATCGACGTCGTGCGAGAGAATGGCGTCGATTTTCCATTTGACAGCACGAGACACTTGCTTCAATCCGCAGACGTCGCCATCGCAAATCTGGAGGCGCCTTTGACCGCAGAAGGTGAGAGATTTGCGGACAAAAAGTACACTTTTAAAGTGCCACCACACTTTGTCGACGGCATTGCGCGAGCCGGATTTGATGTGGTGACGATGGCGAACAATCATATCGCCGATTTTGGCTGTGAGGGCATCGTCAATTCAATCGCCGCTTTGCAGGGCGCCGGCATACATCATTGCGGTGCGGGACGCAATATCGACGAAGCGTGCGCACCGACGATCCTTGATATCAATGGCGTCAAGGTCGCCTTTCTCGGATTTTCCATGACCTATCCGGAAGAGTTCTGGGCGACGCGAATGCGCTGCGGCACATGCTACCCAACGGAACAGCTGCTGTATGAGCGCATCTCAGAAGCCGAACGTCTGGCCGATCTGACGATCGTCAGCTTTCATTGGGGGGCTGAAAAACACCATGCGCCGCGCGCCTATCAGACAGCGTACGGCCATTATGCCATCGATTTTGGCGCGGATTTGGTGCTGGGCCATCACCCGCACGTCCTGCAGGGCGTGGAGCTGTACAAGGGAAAATTGATCGCCTACAGCCTGGGAAATTATGTCTTTGCCTCCTACAGCCCGTCGGCCAGGACGAGCATGGTGCTGCGCGCGAAAATTGATCGGAATGGTTTGATCATGGCAAAGATCATTCCCATCAATGTGCATAATGAATCGATCAATTTTCAACCGGCGGTGCACAAGGGAAAAATGAAACAGGATGTGCTCGAGGAGCTCAATGGCT
>RQOI01000422.1 GCA_003854995.1 Candidatus Zhuqueibacterota bacterium | reverse complement strand
CCGTCAGCAGCGGATTGTCCAGCGCCGGCGGCTCGGTCGACAGGACATCCAGGCCGGCGCCGGCAATCTGACCGGCATTGAGCGCCTCGGCGAGCGCGACTTCGTCGATGAGCGGCCCGCGACCGGTGTTGATGATATAGGCGCTCTTTTTCATCATCGCCAGTCGCTCTCGATTGACAATCCTGTGGGTGGCCTCTGTCAAGGGACAGTGCAGGGTCAAGATATCGCTGGCGTGAAACAGCGAGTCGAGGTCAACCTGTTTCGCCCACGTTTGTTTGTCCGTCGTCTGCTCCGGCTCGTAGAACAACACCTGCATGCCAAAGCTGTGCCCAACCTGCGCGACCACGCGGCCAATGCGCCCCATGCCAATGATGCCGAGCATGCGGCCATCCAGCTCGACGAGAGGCGTTTCCCAGAAGGAGAAATCTTCACAGCGACTCCATGTGCCCCGTCGCACGGATTCGGCGTGTTTGGCGACCGGCATGGTCAAATTGAGAATGTGCGCAAAGACCATCTGGGCGACGGACATGGTGCTGTATGCCGGAACGTTGGTGACAATGATCCCCGCCCGCTTCGCCGCGGCGACGTCCACGACATTATATCCCGTCGCAGACACGCCGATGTATTTCAGGCAGGGCAGCTGGGCGATGCGCTCGCCGGAGAGAATGACTTTGTTCGTCACCAGAATGTCAGCGTCGCGGCAGCGCGCCAGCAGCTGCGCATCTGACGTCCGTTCGTAAATCAGGCAATGGCCGAGATGCATGAGCGGCTGCCAGCTGAGATCTCCGGGATTCAGGGTATAGCCATCCAAGACAACGATCTTCATTCTCAGCGCCTCAATTTCGTTTCAAGATCAAAAATGTCAAATCATCACTTCGTAGAGCATCGCCGATGAAGGCGTCTATTGTCTGCACGATCCTCTCCCCCATTGATTTGCAGTCGAGTTTTATCAATGTCGGCAACAGCGCAAAGAACCGTTCTTCTCCCCAGAAGTCGCCATGTTCATTGCGTGCTTCACTGAGACCATCAGTATAAACGACGAACAGATCATTCGCATCCAGGCTGAAAGATTCTTCTCTGTATTTCGCTCTTTTTTCCAGACCAAGAGCGGGGTTGCCCTTGCTCCATTCCTGCAGAATGCCATTCCTGATAATGACGGGCGGAATATGGCCGGCATTGACAAAAGTCACTTTGCCCGAATTAGGTCTAATATCAAAATAGATGAATGAGATAAAGCTGCTTGACAAACCGCCGCGACAATAGAGTTCATTCAATTGTGTCACTAATCTTGAAATGGATTTTGTCGAGGTCGCCAGAGCATGAACGCTTGCCTGCATTTGCGCCATCAACAGGGCAGCGCCGAGCCCCTTGCCGGAGACGTCTCCAAGCATGAAAGCAAAGCGATCATCGGTCAATCGAATGCAATCGACGAGGTCTCCACCCACCTCGTTTGCCGAACGCGTATAGAAAAAGATGTCCCATCCGGCGACTGGCGGACAAGTCTCGGGACGCAACGCCTCTTGCACCGCACGTCCGGCTTTGAGTTCATCGCGCGCAAGCAGCTTGTCCTTCAGCTCCAAAAGAAGTACGATGAACAACACAAGATAACCACCGATCATTCTGGCGCTATTCTCGATATCAAACAAGAGGATGATGGAGAGCAGCAGTAACAGTCGTCGAAACGGTGACAGCTTTTTCAGTATATTGATAATGAGCCAAAAAACGCGATAGAGCCATCGCCGGAACCATCCCATCGCTGCCAACTCTTCCCGCTCCTTGGAGGACAGATAGAACTCATAGACGCCACGCAGGTCGCGTCCAAGTGAAGTCTTTAGGTTTGTCTCTTTGAGGTCTCGCCTAATGGTGCCGAAGAAATCTTTGAAAAAACCTGTTTTCTTTTCCATGCCGGCTCACTTTTCAGCGTCATGCTGATAAACATGCACATCCTGTTGCGGAAATGGGATGGCTATGCCTTCCTCGTCGAAGCGCCGTTTGACCTTTTCGGTCACATCAAAATAGACATCCCAGTAATCGGCCGAATTGACCCACGGCCGAACGACAAATTTCACACTGCTATTCGCCAGGTCCGAAATAGCGACCTGCGGCGCCGGCTCGGCGAGAATCCGATTGTCATTGGCAAGAATGTCGTCCAGCACGCGCTTGACTTTGACGAGATCGTCGTTGTAGCCGCAGCCAAATGTCAAATCGACGCGCCGCACCGGTTTCGCGGAATAGTTGATGATATTGCCCGCGGTGATCGATGCATTGGGGATGATGATTGTCTTGTTGTCCGGCGTACACAACTGCGTGGTGAATATATGGATTGCTTCGACGATGCCGGCTGTTCCGGCGGCCTCGATGTAATCGCCAACCCTGAAAGGACGAAAGATCAGCATCAGCACGCCGGCAGCAAAATTGGCCAGTCCGCCCTGCAGCGCCAAACCGACCGCAAAACCGGCGGCGGCGAGGATGGCGGTCAGGGACGTCGTCTTGATGCCGAGACGCTCGAGCGCCGCGAGCACGACGAAAATGAGCAGGATGAAATAGATGAGATGGGTCAAAAAGCCGATCAGGGTGTCATCGACATTGTGACGCCGCATGATCTTTTGCACTGAATTTTTGATCAGTTTGGCCACCCATTTGCCGACAACAAAGATGAGGATGGCGTAAATGACATTCTTCAGCACCAGCAAAAAGCCGGGCGACAGCAGAAAAGCTCTCGCCTGGGCAAGCCAATTTTCCATGGTTGGTCCTCCTTTTGTATTGCTTTATAAAGATGGTCGCGGCCATTTGAATCGGTCAGGTTGAGAGATCGTCTCAGCTCGTGACCCCTCCACGCCAGTGCGACTCAACGCCGAGCTTTTAACCTCGCCAATCGAGTCGTCGTGTCGCGATATCCCGCATCCCGGGAGACTATTTTTTCTAAAGTCGATATGGCCTTGTCCATTCGATTGGTGAATTCGTAGATGAGCCCAAGTCGATAATAGGCTTCAAGCTCATGCGGAAAATGGGCGATCACCTGCGTCAGTTCCGCCTCGGCCGCAGCAGCGTCTCCCCTGCCGGCGTAGATGGACGCGCGATAAATTCTCGGCAGCGGATTCTCCGGCGCCAATGCCAGCGCGCGCGTGAACGCCGTCTCCGCTTCCTCCAGCTGGCCACGGTTCATATAGGCAAAGCCGAGGTTATTCCAGTCAAAAGCGGAATTCGGATAGCGCGCGATCATGGCGTTGAGATGCTCGATTGCATTGTCCAAAAACGTCATGAACGCATCTTTTGTCAGATCGGTCTGGCGCGCAATGGCCAGATTGATGCCGGCCGCTTCTTCGTGATAGCGATAGTCATCCGGGATCAGATCCAGAGCCTGTGTGAGCATATTCAACGCCAGCAGAGATTCGCCGTAAAAATTATTTGCAAATACGCCTTGGAGATAATATTTCTCCGCC
The DNA here is from genome assembly GCA_003854995.1 of Candidatus Zhuqueibacterota bacterium. Classification (GTDB taxonomy): domain Bacteria; phylum Zhuqueibacterota; class Zhuqueibacteria; order Residuimicrobiales; family Krinioviventaceae; genus Kriniovivens. The sequence goes on along the minus strand of RQOI01000422.1, from coordinate 7,284 downwards.
AGATTGTAATTTCGCACTCTCTCTCGGCAATCGATCATGCCGCCATCCGCAGCACCGACGAGTCGATCGGCCAGATCATGTTTCACACTGATCAGTCCCAACACAACTTGTGGTATCTGCATCTTGTTCACGACGCGACTCAATTCCGCAATGGGCACATCATCCGTATTCAGGGGCGCGTTTTGCATCAGGACGGGAAGATGTCGCTCATCCGTGATAAAATGCGCCAACAGCGCTTCGGGCGTGTTGAGCATGTAGGCGGCGAGATCGGCTTGAACCTTGTCAACATTCAACCGCTCTTCGAGATCCGCGACGCGAAAGGTGAGGGGCGCGGGCGCGCCAATGATCAGCAGATGGCCGGCATTCACCAGCCATAAACTCGTATGCGGAAAGACGGCGTGAAACGAGGCGATGAGAGACGCGAACTCGACTGGCGTCAGCCAGTTTGTCGCAGTCCATTGACACATGACGCCTTTTTCGGTCAGCCGTTTTTTACAGATCTCGTAAAACTCTTTCGTGTAAAGCCCGCCGCTCAACCGCGCATGCACGGCATTCGATGTGATGATATCATATTTTTCCGTCGTCATGGTCAAATAGCCGCGTCCATCATCGACGATCATGTTCAGCCGCTCTTCAGCAAGAACATTGCCGTTCTCCGCAGCAAAATAGCCGGCAGCCTCGAGGACGCCGCGGTTTATTTCCACGCAATCGACGCGGTCTATGCCGGGCAGCATCAGCGACTGGGCGGTTACCCCCATCCCCAGGCCGATGACGAGGGCAGTCCGTGGATCCTCATGCACAAAATAGGGAAGGTAGCCGAGCATTTTGTGGACGCGGATGTCACCGTAATCCGCAAACGCGGTGACCGATCCATTGATGGACAGAAATTTTACGCCGTCATTGTGCTGCGGCACGGCGATGGTCGCATCCGCTCCTTCGCGATAGTAGAGCAATCTGTCACCGGGTCGCCGGGTCTGCCAGTGCTGAAAATAGGTCTTGTCCGGCGCAAAAAGGATCAGCACGACGAGCATGGCGATGGTGCTGCCGGCAAAACCGGATTTCAATTTTTTGGGCGCATGCGGATGAATCAGGACAGCGACGAGGCCGATGACGATATTGATCGCCGCGTTGAACAGCACCGCTTTGACGACGCCCAAAAGCGGAATCAGGATGAAGCCGGCGGCAAAGGCGCCAAAGATCGAACCGACGGTGTCGAGAAAACCGATCTCGCCGATGCGAGCGCCCAGTCGTCGCAGCTGCGGCGTGCAGATGACGCTGACAATTGGAAATGTCATGCCCATCAACGTCGTCGGCACGATCATGACCAGAAAAAACAGCAGATACTCCCGCCCCAGACTGCTCCACCATGATTCCGTATAAGACAAACGCCAGGTGTTGAGTAACTCGCCGATGTGCGGGAATATCGACAAGAGGATGATGACCGTGATGCCGATCAGCACCTCGATGGCGCCGAACAGCATCAGCAAATTCTTCTTTTTGCCGGTTTGCCTGGCGATGAGAATGCTGCCGAGCGACAGTCCAAAGATAAAGCTCAAAATGACCGTCGTGTAAAAATAGACGCTCTTGTCATGCGAAAAGCCGATGAAAATGCGAGTCCAGATGACCTCGTACGCCAGAGCGGTGAAACCTTCGATCGCAAAAGCCCAGAGGACGAAACGGACCACTCTGTCGGGCATGATCTCGACAGCATCACCGTCAGAGTCACTGGGCGTGCTCTCCGGCGTCGAACGGTCGTCAGAATGAAAATATCTGACAGCGAGGATGACGAGGACATTCAGCAGGTTCAGACCGGCGCCCACATAGATGGAATAGCGCAGGCCAATGGCGCGCATGAGGATGAATCCGGCTAAAAAGCAGCCCATAAAGGCGCCGAGATTGTTGATGCTGTACAGTCGTCCCACATTCCACCCCAGCGTATCCAATTTTTTCACAAAGATGCGGGTGAGCACCGGCAGCGTCCCACCCATCAAAGTTGTCGGGAAGAGAAGAAAGAGGAAGGCAATGACAAATCGATAGAGCTGGGTGGTGTAAAAGCCGAGGGGCAGGACGCGATAAAGACCGACGCACAGGTGAGTCAATCCGTTGAAGGCGATCGGAAAGAACAGTGCATACAAGCCGATTCCCATCTCGATCAGGATGAACAGCTTGAAGGCATTATCCCGCACATCGACAATTTTTCCAAAGAGCAGATTGCCCAGAGCGAGACCTGCCATGAAAGCCGTCAGCACGGTTGCCACGGCAAAGACGTCGACGCCGAACAGCAGACCGAATTGCCGAATCCAGACCGTCTGATAGATGAGAGCGCTGGCGCCGGAGAGGAAAAAGACAAACAAGAGGAGAGAGTGCGCGGTCGAAAAAACTTTTTTCATCATGGACAGGCTCACCTGCGTTGGATGAAGGAGTGAAATGGACTCCGTATCACTAGACGATAGGGAATATATTCACTCTGCCATAAAAAAGCAACCCGCTTTGGAAAAATGATCCGTATAGCTGCAAATTATCTTGTGTTTTGGCCATAAAAACTGTATTGTGCAGAAATTGAACATGATGATCTAAATTGATTGCAAAGAGTGTCATCCATTCTAACCGCCATCGTCTATGACCTGCTTTTAGAGCCTCTGTTGTCCCGTTGGAAAGATCGGATTGGCCGCTGGGTCGCGACTGAACCCGGCATGACAGTGGACATCTGCTGCGGCACCGGCGAACAATGTCGTCTCATTGCCAAATTCAGCCCTGTGGTGGGACTGGATCTCGATTTGGCCATGCTGAAATATGCCAGATCACGCAGTCTTGACATTCATTATGTCTGCGGCGATGCCGGGCGGTTGCCTTTCAAAGACAAGGCATTTCAAAACGCCAACATCTCCCTCGCCCTGCACGACAAAGTAGAGACGGCGCGCATGAGAATGATCGAGGAGACATCGCGAATTCTGAACGAGTCTGGTCATCTCTTTCTCATAGACTTTGAAAAAGCAGAATCGACGCGATCCAGGATTGGCTATGCCTTCATTTACATCATAGAATTTCTGGCCGGACGCGACCATTTTGCAAACAGCCGGCAATTCGTCAAATCCGGTGGACTCGCGGCTTTTACAGATCGGCATCATCTGGTGACAGATTTGCATCACTCGAGCGCATGGGGCTGCTCATCCATCAAAATGACTCATTTCAATAATTGATGGAATCGTTTGATTTTTGCACAAATTTTCGTAAGATATCTATTCAGGAAACAGATTGAGGAGAAGCTATGAGAATTGCTGTTCCCAGGGAAATAGACGCCGATGAGCAACGCGTCGCTCTTGTGCCGAGTGAGATGACCAAACTGGTGAAATCGGCGCACTCGGTCATCATCGAGGCGGGTGCAGGAAGCGGGTCGGGCTACACCGACGAGGAATACAGACAAGCCGGCGCCGACATCCGCCGCTCGCCGGCAGAGTTGTACAAAGACGCGGACGTTGTTTTCAAGGTCAGACCGCCGAAAGAAGACGAGATCAGACAACTGCGCAAAGGTGCAGTGCTCATCTGCTTTTTGGAGGTGTTGCGAGAGCCCGGCATCGCGCAAAAACTGGCTGATCAAGGCGTGACAGCCGTCGCCCTGGAAATGGTGCCGCGCATCAGTCGCGCCCAGAGCATGGATGCGCTGTCGTCGCAGGCCTCTGCGGCGGGTTACAAGGCAATGCTGATCGGCGCCGAGGCCATCCGAAAATATTTTCCCATGTTGACCACCGCAGCCGGGACCATTCGTCCTGCCAGGGTGTTTGTGCTCGGCGCCGGTGTCGCCGGCCTGCAGGCCATAGCCACCGCCAGACGCCTGGGCGCCCTGGTCGAGGCCTTTGATATTCGCGCCGCCGCAAAAGGTGAAGTGGAGAGTCTGGGCGCCAAATTCGTCGACATTGATCTCGGCGAATCCGGCGAGGCCGAAGGCGGCTACGCCAAAGAAATCTCCGAAAAAGCCAAGGAACGCGAGCATGCGCTCATCAAGGAAGTGATCGCTCGCTCCGATGTCGTCGTGACAACCGCCGCTGTGCCGGGGAAAAAGGCGCCGGTGCTGGTGACTGAAGACATGGTTGCGGCGATGAAAACAGGCAGCGTCATCGTCGATATGGCCGTCGAGCAAGGCGGCAACGTCGCGGGCTCGCAAGCCGGCAAAAAAGTGATGGTCAATGGCGTCGCCATCATTGCGCCCGTCAACTTGCCGAGCCAAATGGCCATCCACACCAGCCAGCTGCTGGCGCGCAACCTGGTCACGCTGTTCATGCACCTGGCGCACGACGGCAAGCTGGAACTCGATTTTAAGGACGAGATCACCGCAGGAGCGGTGATCACGCATGGCGGCGAGATAGTGCATGAGAGGACGAAAGAACTGGTACACGATGATAAAACAGAAAGGAAAAACCATGCCTGAATCTTTGATCATCGGAGTGACAATCTTTGTGCTGTCCATGTTTGCCGGCTTTGAGGTCATCACCAAAGTGCCGCCCACCCTGCATACGCCCTTGATGTCCGGGGCAAACGCCATTTCCGGCATTGCCATCATCGGCGCGCTGCTGGTCACCGGCGGCGAGAACACGATTCTGAACACCATCCTCGGCGTCATCGCAATCATCTTTGCCACCATCAATGTCGTCGGCGGTTTTCTCGTCACCGATCGCATGCTGAATATGTTCAAGAAAAAAGAAAAGTGAGAGGTTGCGTATGAATCTGCTCGAAACAATCATCGCACTGTCGTACGTGCTGGCTGCGGCGCTTTTCATCCTCGGCATCAAGTATATGAGTTCGCCGGCGACCGCCCGCAAGGGCAATCTGCTGGCCGCGATCGGCATGTTCATCGCGATCCTGGTCACGCTGCTGGATAAGCAGATCATCGGTTACACATGGATTGTCGTCGGCATTGTCATCGGTTCTCTCATTGGCGCCATCGCAGCGCGGCGAGTGCAGATGACCGGCATGCCGCAGATGGTCGGCATTCTAAACGGCTTTGGCGGCGGCGCCTCTGCGCTCGTGGCAGTGGCAGAGTTCCTGCGGCTATCTGGCACGCAGGCCCTGCCGACGGATGTGGCCGTCTCCATCCTCTTGAGCGTCATCATCGGCGGCGTCACCTTCACCGGCAGCTTTATCGCTTTTGGCAAATTGCAGGGATTTGTCCCTGGCTCGCCGATTCAATTTCCGCTGCAAAATATCGTCAATGCGCTGGTGCTCATGGGCGCCGTGATCTCCTCAGTCGCTATCGTCCTGTTTTCGCCGGCCATTCCCGTCTTTGTCATCGTCGTCGCCCTTTCTCTGCTGTACGGCATCTTATTTGTCATCCCCATTGGCGGCGCCGACATGCCGGTGGTGATCTCGTTGCTGAACTCGTTTTCCGGCCTGGCGGCCTGCGCGACCGGCTTTGTCGTCGGCAACAACATCCTCATCATCGCCGGCTCACTGGTCGGATCAGCGGGATTCATCCTCACGCAGATCATGTGCAAGGCGATGAATCGGTCGCTGCGCAATGTTTTATTCAGCGCCTTTGGCACCGGCGATGCGGTCGCCGGCGCTGCGCAGGCCAAAGGGGATAAGACCGCCCGATCAATTGATGCGGAAGAGGCCGCCATGATCATGGGCTATGCCCAATCGGCCGTGATCGTGCCAGGCTATGGTATGGCGGCAGCGCAGGCGCAGCACGCGGTTCGCGAGCTCGCGGAGCAGCTCATGGGCCGCGGTGTTGAGGTCAAATTCGCCATCCATCCGGTTGCCGGTCGCATGCCCGGTCACATGAACGTGCTCCTCGCCGAAGCGCAAGTGCCCTATAATCTCTTGTTCGACATGGACGACATCAATCCCGAATTTCCGCACACAGATGTGGTGCTCGTCATCGGCGCCAATGACGTCATCAATCCGGTCGCCCGCTACGACAAGAGCAGTCCCATTTACGGCATGCCGATCCTGGACGTCGACAAAGCCAGACACATCATCATCATCAAGCGCAGTCTGAACGTCGGATTTGCCGGCATCGACAACGAACTGTTCTACGATCCCAAAACGACCATGTATTTTGGCAACGCCAAAGAAAAACTGCAGGAGCTGGTGGCTGAAGTGAAAAAGCTGTAGAGACCTTGAACCGCAAAGGAACGGGCATCCATTGCGGTTTTTTCCTCTCCTTGGCCCGTGAGGACTGTCACACCATTGCCATTCTGACAGACGCCATTCATTTTTGCCGTTTAAGTGGCAGACATGCGCCGTCCAGCCTCTTATTCATAAAATCAATACAATCCATTAAATAACAATATATTAGATCGTTCTAAGCACGGGCGCTTGAATGCTGGCACGCCTTTTGTTAAGAAGGGGATAAAGAGCAGATGATAAAAATGAATAAAAATAAAGAAAAGGAGAACAGCCATGTATTTAGTCAAACGTAACCCACGAGCCGATTGGACTCCCAGATTTATGGACCGATTTTTCAACGACTTTATGAGCGATCCCATCAGGGAGTGGGAAGATTCAACCGTCTGGTCGCCGCGAGTCGATGTGAAAGAGACCAAGGATGCCTATGAAGTGCTGGCCGATCTTCCCGGCATGGAGAAAAAGGACATCAACATCTCGCTGCACGACAATGTCTTGACGGTGAGCGGTGAGAAAAAGTATGAAGAAAAGTCAGAGGACGAAAATCGTTACTTTCAGGAACGAGTCTATGGCAATTTTTCACGCTCATTCCGTCTGCCTTATCAAGTGGATCAGAATGATGTCCGTGCCGAATACAAGAACGGCGTGCTCAAGGTGGTACTGCAAAAATCGGCGGAAGCCAAACCGCGAGAGATCGAAATAAAGTAAGAACCTCGCATTCAAATGCGACTGATCCGAAGAGATGAATGCAAGCCCGATACCCCTATCGGGCTTTCATTTTACTGGATAGATCGGGAAACCTCTCTGGAAAAAATAGCTCTTGCCATTATCAAATTCAAACTCCCACGCCACTAAACCGACATGGGCGAGCGGCTGCAGGTTCGCATCATAGGGATTCAGCTTCAATCCGAGGTGCAGAACCTTGGTCTCACCGGGTTCGATCACGATATTGACACTCGTCGATTCGCCCATATCCTGCTGCCCGACCGTCTTTAGCAGCCGCGGCTCGTTTTTCACAGCGGTAATGGTTGCGTCGCTGACAAAAGCTTTTTCATCCAAATCGAGCGACACGACATCTTGTCCGTTGAGCATGGCGAGAAAGCCGACGCCGGTCGTCGCTTTTTTCACGCGCAGCAAAGTCAGGCGCGGGCCGGACATATT
>RQOI01000421.1 GCA_003854995.1 Candidatus Zhuqueibacterota bacterium | reverse complement strand
TTTATGCAAACCGGCTTTGACATCTTTGCCTGATGCCCGGTCTCCCGCAGCTCGCCGGTCGCCGGATGGATCCGAAAGACCACAATGTTGTCCGAGTTCTGATTGGCGGCCAGCAGAAATGTGCCGCTCGGATCGATGGCGAAATTGCGCGGCGTTTTACCGAGGGTGGACTGATGCCCGACCAGCGCGAGTCCGCCCGTCTGCGCATCGATCCTGTAGATCACCAGGCTGTCGTGACCGCGATTCGAGCCGTAGAGGAATCGTCCGTCCGGTGTGATGTGAATATCAGCGCCACTGTTGTCGCCGTGATAATCGGGCGGCGTGGTCGGCACGGTGGCGAGTTCAGCGAGAGAGCCGTCCGCGGCGTCGAACGAATAGGCCGTGATGGTCGAGTTCAGCTCGTTGATCACATAAGCGAATTGGCCCTGCGGATGAAAGACAAAATGGCGCGGTCCGGCGCCGGGCGCTGTCCGCACAAAGGGCTGTTCGGCCGGAGTAAAGGTTTCCTGGGCGAGATCGTAGATCATGATCTTGTCAATGCCCAGATCGACGGCATAGAGAAATCGCTCATCCGGACTCAGATTGACCGAATGCGCGTGCGGCCCTCGCTGTCGATCCGCATTCGGGCCCGAACCCGCGTGTTGTGCGGTGACCGCCGCGCTGAGCACACCCTCCTGCGCAACGCACATGGCGATGTTGCCGCTGCTATAGTTGGCGACAAAGACGCGGCCGTCCTGTGTCGCGGTCACGTGACAGGGGTGCTCGCCCGCCGAGGGTTGCGCGTTGATAAAAGTCAGCTCCCATGTCTTGGGATTGATCTTGAAGGACAACAGCGCGCCGCTGCGTTCACCGAGATAGTTTGCCACCTCGCTCACCGCATAGAGATAGTCGTTCGGCTGAATGGCGAGAAAGGACGGATTCTCCGCGCGCGCCGTCTGCAGCAGCGTCAGCGCACCGGTCTGCTGGTCCAGTTCGAAAACAGAGATGCCTTCGCTGCCTTTCGATGTGTAGCTTCCGACGTAGAGAATCTGATTGGATTCCGGCAGTGCCTTGTCATGGCACGCGAGAAAGGGGATCAGGCACAGCAACATGACGGGGAATAGTTTTTTCATTTTCTCTCCATTGTCATTTTCATCAGGCGGTCTTGAATCGCTGGACATCGATATCGTATTTCTGAATCTTGTAGCCGATGATCCGTTCGGTTGTATCGAGCAGGCGCGCCGCTTTGGCGCGATTGCCGCGCGTCGATTTTAGCGCATCCTGAATCAGCTCTTTCTCATAATTGGCGACAGCGGCGTCCAGCGAAATGTGCGGCAGGGTGCCGCTGCTCTCCGCGGTCTGCAATGTGGGCGGCAGATGATAGGAGTGAATGACCTGGTCATCGCAGACGAGCGCGGCGCGCTCGATGCAGTTCTCCAGTTCGCGGACATTGCCGGGCCAGTGGTACTGGCGCAGCATATCGATGGCCGGCGTCGAGATGCGCTTGATCTGTTTGCCGTGTTTCCGGCCATACTTGATCATGAAATGGTCGGCGAGTAGCAGGATGTCGGTCTGTCGACCGCGCAGCGGCGGCAGAAAGATGGAAAAGACGTTGAGCCGATAGTAGAGATCTTCGCGAAAACGGCCTTTTTTCATCCTGCTCTCCAGATCAGCGTTCGTCGCCGCAATGATGCGAACATCCACTTTGATGGGCGCGGTGCCGCCGACGCGTTCGAACTCTTGTTCCTGCAGCACGCGCAGCAGTTTCACCTGGGTCATGGGGCTCAGGTCACCGACCTCATCGAGAAAGATGGTGCCACCGTTTGCCAGCTCAAAGCGCCCCTTTTTTTGCGTCTTGGCGTCGGTGAAAGCGCCCTTTTCGTGGCCGAAGAACTCGGTCTCGATCAACGCATCGGGGATGGCGGCGCAATTGACCCGAATGAACGGCTTGCCCGAGCGCAGCGAATTGTAGTGAATGGCCTGCGCGATCAGCTCTTTGCCGGTCCCCGATTCGCCGCGAATGAGCACGGTCGTATCGGCGCGCGCGACCTGGGTCACTTTATGATAGACCTCCCGCATCTCGTGGCTGTTGCCGATGATGTTGCTAAAGCTGAACTCGTCCTGCAGTTTTTCCTGAATTTTCGCGCTCTCGCTCAGCAGTTCCTGCCGATCCTGGCGCCGAATCCGGTCGAGACGGATGGTCTGCACCAGCGCCGAGGCCACCAGGGTGAGAAACTTGGTCGAGCTCTCATAGTCGCGTTTCGGATTATAGGGCAGATTTACGATCAGCACGCCCAGCGTATCATAATCTAAGATGATCGGCACGCCCACAAAGGACTGTTCGCGATCGCGTCCCGCATTCCACGAGCTCATCCGGTTGAGAAACAGCGGTTCTTTGCTGACCTGTGGCGACACGATCGCTTTGCCGGTGGCGGCGATCCTGCCGGTAAGGCCCTCGTCCAGGCGATATTTTGTTTTGGCAATGTCTTCCTGGTAGCCGATGGAAGCGGCCATCGACAGCGTGACCCCGTCCTCGTCCATCAGAAAAATGGCGCCCGATTTCATGTGATAGGACTTTTGCAGAATCTTGAGCGTCGCCAGCAGCGACTCTTTCAGATGGAATGTTCGCCCGATGGCCATATTAATTTCAACAAGAATGGACAGCTTTTTCAATGCCGTGACAGTCTCGCGCTGTTCTTGCCGCTGTGCCGCTGTCATATTTCACCTTTGTAAAATAGATTTAATAATGACATTTTTGTATTATAATGCACTTAAAATTACAATATTGAAGGAACATATGCAAGTACAAAATGCGCGATGGTGCATATCAAGCAAATCTCGACGGCGAGTCGTTTTGAAAATTCATTCTGGCATGCATTTCAACTCTTTGTAATTACCAAATTTAATGGTAAATTCGGCCTCAGACTGGATTCGCGGCGTCAAAGGTTTTACGCAGAATCCCGGCACAGAAACAGTATGAAATTTGGAGGCCAACACAATGAAAAGAAATGCACCACTCATCCTGATCTTCCTGGCTTTTGCCCTTGCCACTCAGGCAGCTGACATTGGCTTTTCAGGCGATGTCACCATGGTGTCGACCTATGTGTGGCGCGGCGTCACCCAGTTCCACGGTGCAGCCATGCAGGGCACGGCCGAGGTATCCAGCGGCGTCTTGTCCGTCGGACTGTGGAGCTCTTCCTGGCACGGAGAATTCGCCGTGGAGACAGATCCCTATATCGGCCTGTCGCTGCCGACTGGGCAGGTTGAAACGTCGCTCGGCGCCACGCTCTATGGCTATGATTTCTTCACCGGTCCCGGCAGCATCTATGAAGTGTATGCCTCAGCCGGATACGGACCGGCCAGCCTCGCTTTCTACTACACCCCGGAACAGCAGGATGGCGATCAGCCAGACGTCTACTGGCTCGAACTCGCCGGCGCCGCATCCTGGATCGGCGCGGACTGGAGCGCCGGCCTTGGCTACGGCACCTACTCGAACTGGAATTTCGACGGCGATGCGCCAGATGCTGTCATGACCCTGCTGCTCTCCGCCACAAAGTCTGTGACCGACGATCTCGCCGTCAGCTGGAATTACGCTCTGCCGCTCAGCGATGACCAGGACCTGAGCAACGTATTCTTCTTCACCCTCGGCTACGGATTTTAACTTTTCTACAATGATGCCGCCCTGGCCTCCCACAACAAGAGGAGACAAGCCGGGGCGGACATCCCTTCCATTTCCGCATCGACCGCATGATCGATCATCGCGCAGTATAAAGTCAGTTTCTACAATTTTGTCACCATATTAATTGATATCAACATTATTGTCGCTTTTTGCCATCGCTCCAGCATGTCCGCGAAAAATTATTTTCAAATCCTAATCCGCTAAAATTCATAGCTTTACGATCCTCATCGAATCTTTCATCCGGGCGTACGGCGAGGCATGGCATATTCTTTGACAAAATACCGGGATCATCTGCTTTCGGATGTATGGCCAGCAGACGTTGGAAAGTTCATGCAAAGGGAAAGATAAAGATATGGAAAAAAAGTGGTCATACCTGCGCGCAACAGCCATGTTGATGCTCCTGGTATCGGTCGATGTTTTCGCTGCGGACGCGAACACCATCGATTCAGGAGCGACGGCCTGGATGCTCACCTCCACCGCACTTGTTCTTCTGATGGTCCCCGGTCTCGCCATGTTCTATGGCGGCCTGGTGCGAACCAAAAACGTCATCGGCACCATGATGCACAGTTTCGCCGCCATGGGCGTCATGGCAGTTCTGTGGGTCATCATCGGCTATTCCATGGCCTTTGGCGACAGCATTCTCGGCGGCTGGTTCGGCTGGAATCCTCGTTACTTTTTCCTCAGCGGCATCGATGAAACTATCATGGCCGCCGGCATCCCGGAATATGTCTTTTCCATGTTCCAGGGCAAATTTGCGATCATCACTCCGGCGCTCATCGCCGGCGCCTTTGC
>RQOI01000050.1 GCA_003854995.1 Candidatus Zhuqueibacterota bacterium | reverse complement strand
AGAGCGACAGTCATCGAGCCCAGCGAAAGAGCGACAGTCATCGAGTGTATCGAAAGAACGACAGCCGTCGAGTGTATCGAAAGAGCGACAGCCGTCGAGTCCAGCGACAGAGCGGCAGTCATCGAGTCCAGCGAAAGAACGGCAGCCGTCGAGTCGGCAACAGCGGCAACAAACGCCGAGCCGTTCCAGCGACAACAACAGCAGCAGCAACCGGAGGTGAATGGACCTGCCGCTTCGAGTGCCAAGCCGCAGAGAATTATGAGGCCCCTTCTATACTAGAAATTTGTAAAATCGATTCCAATTTGTACAGTTTAGCCTGAAAGATAGCATGCAAAATTTTGCTGTTTTACAGACTCAAACCTGACTTTATGTTTCTTTGTGTCTTGTGCCTTTGTGTGAGGCGTTTTTGAATAATCCAGGCTAGATGTTTCTGGTTGCGGCCAACGGCTGCGCTACGGAATCTTTATTCATCGTGTAACCTGCATTTATCATTGCTTTCTTTTCTAATTCTGCTATATTTACAGCACAACCAGAGGTCATGCTAAAAAGTGAGAATCATCATGTTGAATATGAAAAATGTCGCGCTGCTGATCCTCGGCGTCACTCTTTTAGTGGGCTGCAGCAGCGAAAAAGTGCAGGAAAGGGATCACATGATCATCGCCACCCTGGATCAGAGAGGGGAATTTGAAGACATGCACCCGGCTTTTGCCCAGGTTTTCGATTTTTTGGGACAGGAGAATCTGGCCGATTTGGCGCCTGGGCGATATCCAGTCGATGGCGACCGGCTATACTGCATCGTCTCCAGAGATTCCGGCAAGACGCGCGCAGAGGCCAAGCTGGAAGCGCACCGAAAATATATCGATATTCAGTATGTCATTGCCGGCGATGAGGAGATGGGGTGGCGGCCGACGGCAGAATGCTCGGATATCGACACGCCCTATGATGACGAAAAAGACATCATGTTCTACAGCGACCCGATCACGACCTGGCGAAAGGTCGCGCCCGGCTCGTTTGCCATCTTTACACCGGACGACGCCCATGCTCCTATGGTCGGGCGAGGTGAAATTCACAAAGTCGTCTGCAAAATTTTGCGGTAAGAAAAGCTGGCGACCAATGAATCTTTTTCATCGTCAGGTCATCTAGTAAATTGAAGGATTGGCTCGCTGAAATGATTGGCCTGGCGTCATTGGTCACAACCGAACGAGGACATCATGGAAATCAAGAATATTCTGGTTCCAAGTGATTTTTCTGACACCGCGCGACACGCGTTGGCCAATGCCCTGGCGATTGCGGCCATGCATCAGGCCAGGATCACCCTGCTGCACGTCGTGACTGTCTATGATGATGATCCATACAATCCGAGCCAGACCTTCCCTGATCTCGATGACTATTATGACCACCTTGAGGAACGCGCCGGCGCCCAATTTGCAGAAACCATTTCCCGCAACGAGCTCAAGCACATCCCCATCGAGTATGTCATTCGCAGAGGTTTTTCCCCACATGAAGAGATACTGACCTATCTCTCGGAAAAAGAAATTGATTTCATCGCCCTCGGCACCCACAGTCGCAAGCCTTTGGCGCGATTCTTCCTCGGCAGCGTGGCTGAGAACATTGTCCACCACGCATCCTGTCCGGTTCTGACGGTTCGCATCGACGACGGCGATGCGCGGGTGCCTGTCTATAAGAACATCCTGGTGCCGACCGATTTTTCCGAACAAAGCAAACGGGCTCTCACCCTGGCCACATCATTGCTGCAGCCGGACGGCGCCCTGTACGTCCTGCATGTCGTCGAAGAAGCCCTGCAGCCGGCCTATTTCACTGTCGAGGGTGACGCCATTTTGCAGATCATGCCGAAGATTCGGGAGAGGTCGCAGGCGATGCTGGACGATATGATCAAAGAATGCGTGCCGGCGACGGTGCGGGCAGAAGCGCTTGTCAAGGAGGGGCGTATCTCGACGACGATCGTCGAATTTGCCGAAGAAAAGCAGTGTGACTTGATCGCGATGGGCACGCATGGCATGAACGCTCTCGGTCAAATCATCATTGGCAGCCAGGCGAATCGGGTGATTCGGAAGGCCGCTTGTCCAGTGGTGACCATTAAATAGGTGGATCGCATGGATTGTTGTGAAAAAATGCTCCAGCAGGTCTGCGACGAGTTGGCGGAAGACATCAACTCCGAGCTCTGCGAAAAGCTCAAAAAACATCTGGAAAACTGTCAGGATTGCCGGGAGCAGGTCGAATCGATGCGCAGTACGGTGAATCTCTTTCAATGCCTCAAAGATAAAAAGGTGCCGCGTGACATCCATGAGCGTCTTTTGAAGCTGCTGAACGTGGAGGACGCGGCATATAAATTGAATCGTAGATAGCGCTTGACATTTTGCGGGAAATTATTTACAATAAAGGGTGATATCATGTTCACCCTTTTTTTTTTGGAGCTGTTATGGAAAAATTGACCAGGCGTCAGCGGCAGGTTTTTGAGATCATCATTGCCATGATCAAAGAGAAAGAATATCCGCCAACTCTGAAAGAGCTGGCGGAACGGCTCGGCGCCGCTTCGCGCAATACCGCGGTCAAACATCTCACCGTGCTGCATCGCAAAGGTTACATTCACTGGGAAAAGAATAAGGCGCGCAGCATTAAAATACTCGAGTCCCTGGGACTGTTTGATGCTGCGGGAGAGCTCAGCCTGCCGCTGGTCGGTCATGTCACTGCCGGCGCCCCCATGCTGGCGGAGGAGAATATCGAGCGCTATGTCAAGATACCCAGGGTCCTCATCCGTTCCAACGACGCCCATTTTTTGTTGCGCGTGCGGGGAGAAAGCATGCAGAACGCCGGCATATTGGACAAAGATCTGGTCGTCGTACGTTCGCAGAACAGTGCGAACGCTGGTGAGATTGTCGTGGCGCTCCTGGGAAACGAGGCGACGGTGAAGCGGCTGGCAAGCCGCGATGGCGCGAGCTATTTAAAGGCCGAAAATCCCGCGTTTGCGGATATCATTCCGCAAGGGGAGTGGAGCATTCAGGGAAAAGTGGTGTCGCTGGTGCGCGAGAATGTGGCACTCGATTAAATCATTCTGATTATCCAGCCGTTTCCATTGCCCGGATATATTTTCCGTCGCGAGCGAGACCGTTCAATCGGCAGCGTTTCAAGAATGTCTTCTGCGCAATGGCCAGATTGCCTTCCTGACCTTTCCAGGCCGAAAGCACCGGTGCCTGCAAAGCGCGGCCATAGGAAAAGCTGACCTGCCACGGATGCGGGCCCATTGTGTTTATGGCGTTCAGGTGCTCAGTGGCGTCTTCCGCACTCTGCCCACCGGACAGGAATACAATTCCGGGGACAGCCGCAGGCACGTAGCGAAGCATGCAGCGAATCGTGGCCTCGGCTACCCGCTGCGCGCTTTCCTGACGCGCGCATTTCATGCCGGCAATCACCATATTCGGCTTTAGCAACATACCCTCGAACAGCACGCGGTGGGCATCAAGATCGGTGAAAACGGCCTCGAGCACCCTGGATGTAACATTTTCGCAGCGCTCGATATCGTGAGCGCCATCCATGAGTACTTCCGGTTCCACGATTGGCACGATATCCAATTCCTGGCAGAGCGCAGCATAACGCGCCAATATGTGGGCATTCGCACGAATACCGAACGTGGTAGGAATATCGCGCGCGTTGATCTCAATGACCGCCCGCCACTTGGCGAACTTTGCCCCAATCTGTTTGTACTCGACGAGCCGCTCGCGCAGGCCATCCAGACCTTCGGCAATTTTGTCGCCAGGGTATAATGCCAGCGCCTTCGCGCCTTTGTCCACTTTGATCCCGGGCACGATCCCCCGGCTCGATAGCAGCTCGGCAAAGGGAGTACCGTCTCGAGTGCCTTGGCGCAGCGTTTCGTCGAAGAGAATGACACCACCGATATAGTGTTCGATCCCTTCAGTCGTAAAAAGGATTTCGCGGTATCGTCGGCGGTTT
>RQOI01000420.1 GCA_003854995.1 Candidatus Zhuqueibacterota bacterium | reverse complement strand
GCAGAAGGCCGATGGCTCATTCTCGCCGGACACGAGATGAACGACGCCGGTCATCAGACGACCCAACTTTCCGCTCTTGTGCAGCTGTGTGACTATGCCAAGAATCCGGGCAATGGCATCTGGATTGACACGGTGAGTGAAATTGCGACCTATATTCATAAAAATCGCGCTTTCGGAAAATAAATAGAACCACCGAGCACGCCGAGACCGCGGAGGAAAAATTTATCTTCCCCTTATTCTGGCGTCCTGATTGAAGGTGGTGGGCATTTTTCAAAGTTGCATTTTAATCCATATCTCGGCTATTCTCTGTGAGCTTTGTAAAAAAAATATCCGGATCAAGCCAAAAAATCTTAAACTCTATGACACAGAGGTGAATATGATAAAGCCTATTTTCCTGGCGTGCGCCGTCTCATTTTTCATTTTTTCTTCCAAAGCGTCCGCGGAAACGAGACTCCTCGGGGGATTCGCCAAAATCGATATCACCCCGTCCAAGCCGGTCACTTTGTCCGGCTACGCCAACCGCAGTGACTTGTCGACGGGCATTCATGATCCCCTCTCCGCTCGCGTCTCCGTCTTTCAGGCCAGCGACGACAAGCTCGTGCTCATCTCGACCGACGTCATCGGATTTTATGATGGTACGTCGGATGTCTTCCGCGCGGCAATCATGGAAAAATTCAATCTCGGACCGCATCAGCTATTCCTCTCCGCCATTCATACGCACGCCGCCCCGTCGATCACGCTGAATGAGGAGCGGGGGCATCCGAATAATATCGAGTATACATCAAGTCTGCAGCAAAAGCTGATATCTGCGATCGATCGGGCTCTCTCACAAATGCAGCTGATAAAAATGGGCGTGGGCAGGGGCTCGTCGCCTGTCGGGGTCAATCGCCGCGAGGTCTATTACGACGAGGCCGGCAATCCGCGACTATGGATAGGCCGCAATCCATACGGCGTGCAGGATAAAGAGGTGACGGTGATGAAAATCACCTCTGCGGAGGACAGACTCAAGGCTGTGCTATGGGAATATGCGACGCACAGCACCTGCCTCGGCTGGCAGAATTTCACGGTCAGCGGTGATGTGCACGGACTGGCCGAGCAATTCATCGAGTCCTACCTGGGCGATGGCGTGCTGGCGCCCGCCTTTGCCGGCGCCTCGGGCGACATCGATCCATGGTATCGCGTCCTGCCCGGCTTTGAGACTAAGAACGGCTGGATGCCGGAGCCCGTGCTTTTGGGAACGCTGCTGGGAGAAGAGGTGGTGCATGTGCTGCGAAAAATTGACAGTACATCAGCGGATGGACCGGTTAAAAGCATTTTCGAAACCATCGAGCTGCCCGGCAAGCCATCGGGCGAGCTCCGCACCACGCTGGAGCAGGCGCGCGTGCCCTTGAACATCACTGTGGCGCGCGTCGGTGAGGTGGCGTTTGTCGGCCTGGGCGCGGAAGTCCTGAGCGAGATCGGCCTGGCGATCAAAGCGGCGTCGCCGTTTGCGAATACCATCATCATCACCCATTGCAATGGCACCGCGGGTTATACGCCGCCGCAGCATCTCTACGTCGAGGGCGGCTATGAAATCGAAAGCTCGCCCTTCGCCTCGACCGCGGCTGAACATCTAGTGAAACGGGTTGTTAAATTGTTGCATGATTTATGAAAAGAACTCACGCAAAGACGCCAAGAGTCGCAAAGGATACGCAAAGGAAAATTATAAAAATATAAAAGCTATGTGCGATCTGACAATTGCTGTTGCCATCAGATTGCCCAGTCGTACTCGACTGCTATATATTAATAAAACTTACAATATCCTGCAGGCTGGGAAATATATAAACGAAAAATAGTAATATAATTTTTCAAGAACTTGGCGAATCTTTGCGATTTTGCGTCTCTGCATGAGATTGAAATGAAGAAAAAATAAAATACCAATTTCTCAACTGATTTGAATAAAATGTTTCGATCGCCCTGGATATTCATCCTGGGCGGGCAATATTGGGGGACATCCGTCCCTCCTCGGACGGATGTCCTCATCCATTGAGCGTCCGGCATACCCCTTCAGGGATACATCCCGTCAGGGACACGAATATGCCGAACGGTCAGCCAGGATCCTGTTTTTTTGTGTCCTTTGTGTTTTCGTGTCTTTGTGTGAGCCCCATAGGCGAACCGGCACAGATAAAGGGAAAAACTTCATGATAACAAAAATTACTGCATCAATCTTTATATTTCTATCCATGCTTCTTTCGTCTGTTTTTGGAAAAACCACCTCGGAAAAACCGCTCTATCTCGATCCCTCGCAGCCCATCGAGGTGCACCTTAAAGATCTCCTCTCCCGCATGACCCTCGAAGAAAAAGTTGGCCAGCTCAACATGCCCTGTATCTACGTGGATGAACTGGGAGAGACGATTGCGGAAAAAATGGCGGGCGTAAAAAGATTTGCCGCCGGCACACAGCTCGACGGCCTCGGTCCCGGCGGCGGCTTTTTCACCCTGCCGAACACCATTCTGCATGACGGCACGCGGCAGCAGGTCGAGTTCATCAATGCGCTGCAGAGAATCGCCATCGAGGAGACGCGCCTCGGCATTCCGTTGCTGATGACCGAAGAAGGCACGCATGGCCTCATGTGCTCCGGCGGCACTATCTATCCCGAGGGACCGGCCTTGGGTGCGACGTTCAATCCCGACCTGATCTCGCGCATCTATGCCGCCACAGCCGAGGAAGCCCGCGCCATCGGCATGCATCAGATTTTCACCCTGGTCGTGGAGCCGATCCGCGACCCGCGTCTGGGCCGGAATCAGGAAGCCTACAGCGAAGATCCCTATCACTGCGCGCGCTACGCCGAAACCATCGTTCGCGCGGTGCAGGGAGATGATATTTCGGCCCCGGATAAATGCGTCGCCGGGCTCTGTCACTATCCCGGCCAGGGCGAGCCCCTCGGCGGTCTGGAGCGCGGCGCCATGAACATCTCCGAGCGCACAGTGCGAAATGTCTTTCTGCCGCCCTGGGAGGCGGGCATAAAAGGCGCCGGCGCGCTGGGCGTCATGGCCACCTATCCGTCGATCAATGGCGTGCCGGCGCACGCCTCGTCGCGGATTCTGACCGATATTTTACGAGGTGAATTCGGCTTTGCGGGACTGGTCCTCAGCGAGGGCGGCGGCATCGAAACGGTCATCTACCAGGGATTGGCAGCCGACATGCAACGCGCCGGCCAGATCGCCCTGGCAGCGGGTGTGGATGTCGGAATCTCGTACGAGTCGGGTTATATGCTCGATCTCATCGAATCCGTCCGCGATGGCGCCATTCCGGAATCGCTGGTAGATCGCGCCGTTCGCCGAGTGCTGCGACAAAAAATGCGCCTCGGCCTTTTTGAAAATCCCTATGCGGATCTCGACAGAGCGCTCGACATTGTGCACTGTCGAGCTCATCAGGACCTGGCACTGGAAGCGGCGCGCGAATGTCTCATACTGCTGAAAAATGAGAAAGAGCTGTTACCGCTCGATAAATCAAAATTAAAATCCATCGCTCTGATCGGTCCCAATGCGAATGACGAGAGAAATCAGCTCGGCGACTACACGGCGCACAGCGTCTTGCAGGATATCGTCACCGTGCTGGATGGCATCAAGCAGGTCGCGCCAGCGGTTGATGTGCGGACTGTCAAGGGCTGCAACGTGACCGGAGAAAAATTGAACGAAATAAGTAAAGCCTGCGACGCTGCCGACAGCTCAGATGTCGCCATCGTCGTCTTGGGCGAGAACGAGTGGCAGGCGCGAGATCAGGATGGCGAGCGCGTCGGTACGAGCGGTGAAGGATTTGACGCGGCGACTCTCGAGCTGACCGGGCTGCAGCAGCCGCTCGTCGAGGCCGTCGTCGCCACCGGCACACCGACCGTGGTCGTGCTGATTAACGGCCGGGCGCTGGCTACGCCCTGGATCGCGGCGCAGGTGCCGGCCATCCTCGAAGCCTGGATCCCCGGCGAGAAGGGCGGCCAGGCCATCGCCGAGCTCCTGTTTGGCGATATCGTTCCCAGCGGCAAACTGTCGGTCACCATCCCCCGCCACGCGGGCCAGCTGCCGGTTTATTATAATCACCCGAAATCAAAACGCTATTGGCTCGAGCACGGCTGGGGCATTGCCTATGCTGACCTGGATCCGTCACCGCTCTTCCCATTTGGCCATGGACTCAGTTATACGTCCTTTGAGTACAGCAACCTTTTCCTTGACAAGAAAGAGATGGGGCCTGGCGCCACAGCGACAATTTCTGTCGATATCAAAAATACAGGTGAGCGCGCGGGTAATGAAATCGTGCAACTGTATATCGAGGATCTCGTCGCCTCGGTCGAAACGCCGGTTTTGCAGCTGCGCGGATTTGAAAAAATCGACTTGCAGGCCGGCGAGAGCAAGACGGTTGTGTTCCAGATAGGTCCTGAACATCTGGCGTTGTACGATCAGCACATGCAGCGCGTCGTTGAGTTGGGAGAATTCCGCATTAAAATCGGCGCCTCGTCGGCGGATATCAGATGTGAGGATGTTTTGACTGTAAAATAATACGTGCTTTTGAAATCAAGACGCAGAAATTTCCGGCACTGTGGCGCCGGATGCAAGATGCTCATTGTCAGAACCATGATTGACCTGATTATAGGATTCTCATGATTCTCGAGTTTTGAAATTTCGCTAATCTATTGCGTGAATTCATATAATTCACCACGGCTTTAGCCAAGAAACAAAGCCAAGTCTTTGAAATGGAAAACAGATTTAAAGCCATCATCCTCGACATGGACGGCGTCTTGATCGACACCGAGACGCTGGTGTTCGATGTTTTTCGCGCCGTTTTTGCGCCGTTCAACATCGACCTGTCGAATGACTATCAATACAAATTCATCGGTCAGCCGTTCAGCAATAATCTGGTCGATATCCGCCGCGATTTCGGCATCGATTTCGACAAGCAGCTCGTGCGCGACAGGTTCGATCGCATCTATGAAGAGATGCTGCGCGCGTCGCCGCTGACCGTGCAGAACGGCATCAGAGAGATCGTTCAGGACGCCCATAAAAATGGCATCAAGATGGCATTGTGCACAACCTCGACCTGGCATCACGTCGAGGCGGTCTTTGCGAAAGTGAGAGAGGATTCTTTTGATCCCGCACATTTTTTCAACGTCGTCGTGACCGGCGACAGCGTGGCGCGCAAAAAGCCGCATCCCGAGCCCTATCTCGTTGCGGCCGCGCGGCTGGGCGAATCGCCGCGTGACTGTCTGGTCATCGAGGACTCGATCAGCGGTGTACAGTCCGCCAAGGCGGCTGGGTGCTTTTGCGTCGCGCTGCGGCAGCCGTATAATCGGCATATCAGTTTTGCGGCGGCTGATCTGGTTGTGGAGAACCTTGTTGATGTTCTCAACATTGTATTGAGTGACTAGTCTGGATTTATTCACCGCAGAGATATTGGCGTGGCCTCTGGCCGCAACCAAACAATGTAACAATTACGAAAAGCTAAACGCAGGCGCAAAGGACCGCAGAGGTATGCAGAGAAAAATGAATGTGCTGCGGTATTGTAACCTTATCGAAATAAGCGAGGCAATGAAAATTAAAATGTTATGAAAATTGGTCTAAAAATCGGGAGACCGATGTAACGCTCACGACATTTGAAATCGGCGTGTTCATCGTCTATCTGACGGCCGTCATTCTCATCGGCTTCATCTCGGGCCGCAAAGGCAAGCGCAGCACAGCGGATTTCTTTCTCGCCGGCCGCGGCTTGCCGTGCTACGTCATTGGCTTTTCGCTCATCGCCTCCAGCATCAGCTCCGAGCAATTCATCGGCGAGGTGGGTTGGGGCTACAAATACGGCATGGCGGTCGCCAACTGGGAGTGGCTGGTGTGGCCGGCGCAGGG
>RQOI01000049.1 GCA_003854995.1 Candidatus Zhuqueibacterota bacterium | reverse complement strand
GTTGAATTGGAATTTTTTGATTATTTCAACTTGCTCCCATAATCATGATCCAATACAATCCCGTTAGGGATTGAATGTTTATAGCCGCCCATTCAACCAGATTCTCATCGTCCCGTTAGGGACGAAATGTTCTGTTCGTTTATTCGATATCTTTGAAAATGTATTGCGTAGAATATTCAACACCAAATTTTTCCAAGAATTCAATATATTCCCGTTGAAATGACTTTTTGGCATGATGTTGTTTTTGATTTTGGATATATTTGACCACAGTATTTATCTGAGAATGAGAATATGAAAATGCGCCGAAACCAGCCTGCCATTTAAAATGTCCAAGAACAAATTTATTTTGATTAATCCATTTCGACGAATATTCTTTAATGTTCTTTAGTAAATCTGATAAAGATTGCCTTGGCTTCATACCAATGAAAATATGAATGTGGTTTTCCACGCTATTGATAACGATTAATTTATGACCATGATTTTGGATGATTCCGGTGATATATTTATGTAACTCTTCTCTCCATTGATCTTTTATGAGACTGGCTCTGCTTTCAACTGCAAAGATAATCTGAATATAAATCTGCGTAAATGTATTTGCCATGTGATTTCCTCATATTTTAATTATGAAAAAAGTAAACATCCTGTCCTTAAAAGTAAAAGGGCAGTTCATTTCTCCAACATTCGCTGGATTTCAGCCTCAATCTGTTTCAAATCACTTTCAATCTCCTCCAGCGGTCGTGGCGGAGTGTATTTGTAAAAATAGCGGTTAAAGTTGATTTCATAACCGATCTTTGTCTTGCTCTCGTCAATCCAGGCATCAGGGACATGCGGCAGGACTTCCCGCTTCATGTATTCATGGATATTCTCTTTGAGCGGGACATTTTCATAATCCCGAAGCTCTGGATCAGGCTCAGGATTGCCTTTATTGTCCGCGCAAATGTCCGCCGTCTCATCCCTCTCGGATAGAGCCATGAGAATTTCTTTGTATAATAGAGCAGGCAGCTTTATCTCCCTGGCTGTAAAAGCATCTTCCACAAGCCGGCTGAACTTTGTTCGGTTCTTCACAAGAACACTGCCTGACAATGTCTTCAGGGCGCTGATGATTGCATCCTGCGCCTTTTGGCCCGCCTCAATTTGTTTTGCTGCAGCAACTTTGTCTTTTCTCTTCATGCTCTGGGCCAGGGCGAGAAATTTGGCAGAATTTCTGACCCTATCGAGCCTCTCCTCAGTCACTGCAAAATTCAGCCGGAGAGGCCGCTCTACTGTTATTCTGTAGTAACCCAAGTTCGAGTTGTCAAATATCTTTACAAACTCATTTTCAGCAAAATCCATAAAGTACTTCGAAATTTCTGCACGCTGGTCATCACAAATTTCATTTCTCTTGTTGCCAAGGCTCTTCCGCATCTTTTTGAAAAAGCTAGTGGCATCGATGAGCTGGACTTTCCCTCTCCTTCTTTTCTCTTTTCTGTTTGTCACAATCCAAAGATAGGTGTAAATGCCCGTGTTGTAGAAAAGCTGGTCCGGAAGGGCCACCACAGCGTCAAGCCAGTCGTTTTCTATAATCCACTGTCTGATGTTGCTTTCGCCAGAGCCGGCACTTCCGGTAAAAAGAGGCGAGCCGTTGAAGACTATGGAAAGGCGCGTTCCGCCTTCTGATACGGGCTTTATCTTGCTGATCATGTGCAGCAAGAACAGGAGCGAGCCGTCGCTTATTCTCGGAAGCCCGGGGCCGAAGCGCCCGCCAAATCCCTGCTCTTCATGCTCTCTTTTTATGAATTTTTCCTGCGGCTTCCACTCAACGCCGAATGGCGGATTGGCAAGCATATAATCAAAGGTCTTGCCATAGAACTGATCGTTGGTAAAGCTGTCGCCGAATTTGATGTTATCAAGCTCTTCTCCTTTGATGATCATGTCCGAGCCGCAAATAGCATAGGATTGCGGATTATAATCCTGCGCAAAGAGCTCGAGCTGGGCATCGGGATTCAGCTGTCTGATATAATTGTCCGATACGGAGAGCATCCCGCCCGTGCCGGCGGCAGGATCATAGAGGGTCTTGACAATGCCTTCTGTTCGAAGGACCTCGCTGTCAGGAAGAAAGACGAGATTTACCATCAGCTGAATGACTTCTCTCGGCGTAAAATGGTCGCCCGCCTCTTCATTGCTCGCCTCGTTAAATCTTCTCACCAGCTCTTCAAAGATATAGCCCATCTCAAGGTTATCGACGACATCAGGATGAAGGTCGATCTCACAAAATTTTGCCACGAGAAGATAGAGCCTGTCCGCCTTGTCCAGCCTCTCTGTTTAGCACCTTTTCGAAATCTCTGAGCTTGCTCCCCTGCAGGCTTGTATATTTTTCCAGCACCTCATCCTTTGTTTTTTCCAGCACACAATCGAGTCGCCGCAGAACTGTCATTGGCAGCATGATGTCCTTGTATTGATTTGGCCGGTATGGCCCGCGAAGGAGTTCGGCAATGCTCCAGATGAAATTGACCTTTTCACTCCAATTGTTCATATTTGCCTAAGTCCTTTTGCCCAATCTTTTGATTTAATGCCCATTGCCACATATGCAAAAGCAACGCCGGGAATAAAGGCTTTAGTATCAAACTCAAATTTCCAACACGAATTTAGCATGTAAAATTCACTCTCACAAGTTAAGCTAAGATTGATTTTATTAGACTTAAATATCATATAAAAAATCATGAAAAAAAGAATAATTCTTCAAACAGATCTAACATTATTTTTCTTTGTGTCTTGGAGTCTTTGTGTGAAGCTTCTATTAATAATCGAGATTAGGAAATTCCAAACAACAAGTACCAGACGACAAATAAGCAATAAAATCCAACATACCCAAATTACAGACGATCATTAAGAATTCTCTCCAAAAAGCGAGATTGATTTCTGCAATATTTGGAATTTCGCTCATTGGTTTTGAGACGAAAATATTCAATTTGGTTTAACAATCAACCCTAAAACATCCCCTCCTGCCCCGTCTCTCTCAGCAGCTCCGCATCATAGCCGATCTCGCGCAGGTAGCGCGGGAAGCTCTCAAATCCATGTGTCGTATAGATCTTTTTCGGCTTGACCTGGCGGACAAAGTCGAGCAGTTCGTTGAAATCGGCGTGGTCGCTGAGCGCCACGCTGTGGTCGGCGTTGAAACGCGCGCCAGTCGGACTATTGGCCCAGCCGGACAGAAAGACAGTGCGAAAACGGGGCGGCAAATTTTTGACCCTGTTGTATTGCAGCGCATGCGGCGGAATGATGAGGACTTGATTGGCAGCGACGGATTCATTTTTCCACGGCGTACAGTTTGTGAACTCGACGCCGAACTGCCGATAGATTTTGGCCAGCTCCCAGGCGGCGCTGTGAACCCGAACGTCGTAGCCGGCATCGCCCAGCATCTTCATCACTTCCTGCGCCTTGCCAAGAGCATAGGCTAAAATGATGGGCGTGACGCGATGCTGAAAACAATCTGCAATAAAGCTGACGATCTCTCCCTGTAAATAGTCGGGCGAGTGATCGCAGATGTATTGCGGATCACCAAAGGTCGATTCCATGATCAGGATGTCGGCGGACGGAATTTCGATCTCACCGGCCGTCCAGCTCTTCTTCATCTTGAAATCGCCGGTATACAACAGCGATATCCCGTTCAGCTCCACTCGACTCATGGCCGAGCCGAGGACGTGCCCAGCCGGAAAAAGCTCGATCGTCAGATCTTCAAACTGATATTTCTCGCCGAAATCCAATGGCACCGCTTCTTTTTGGCGCGCGCGAAAGGCATGAAACTGAATGGTCGGCGGCGTGGCGAGGATCACATCGTGGTTCTTCAGATGATCCGAATGTCCGTGCGAGACGAAAGAAAATGGCACCCGGCGATGGGCGTCGAGCCAAAAGTCGTGGCCGTTTAATTTTATGCCCCGGTGATCATATGAAAACATAGTGCCCTTTTCTCTTTTCATGTCGGCTGCCTGATCTGCACGACACGATTTCCACCGCGCGTCAGCCGCGGACGAGCGACGCTCATCCTATCGCGTTTGGTTCGCTTTGATCTTGCGCAAAAAATAGTCGTGCACTCGCCGATCATCCGTCAGCTCGGGATGAAAAGTCCCGACCAGGACCCGATCTTGCTCCGCCAGAATGACGTCACTCCCGTGCCAACCAAGCGGCGTCACAGTTACGCCCAGCCGCCTTATTTTGGGCGCGCGAATGAATACGCCCTCCATTTTTTCGGCTTTGCCATTCAATTGAATGGTGATGTCATCGATGAACGAGTCCACCTGACGGCCATAGGCGTTGCGTTGCACGTCAATGTCGATCAGTTTGAGCGAATCCTGATCCATGCCGACAATCGAGTTGGCGACCAGTATGCAGCCGGCGCAGGTGCCGTAGATCGGCCTGGTAGCGGCGAACGCTGACAGCGCGTCCCACATCGCATGCTCTTTCAGCAGCTTGATGAGCGTCGTGGACTCACCGCCAGGGATGATGAGGCCGTCGCACTGTGACAGATGCTCCTGCGCGCGAACCAGAATTGACCGCTGTCCCAGCGCTTGTATCGCGCGCGCGTGCCTGTCAAAATCGCCCTGTAACGCCAGAATGCCGACTGCAACCATCCGCCCTACCAGCCCCGCTCGGCCATGCGCTCTTCTGCCGGAATTTTGTCGATTTCGATGCCCACCATGGCATCGCCGAGCCCTTCGGAGACGCGCGCGATCAGGTCAAAGTCCATATAGTGCGTCGTGGCCGAGACGATCGCTTTGGCGCGTTTCGCCGGATCGCTCGATTTGAAGATGCCGCTGCCGACAAAGACCGTCTCGGCGCCCAGCTGCATCATCAGCGACGCATCGGCCGGCGTGGCGACGCCGCCGGCGGAGAAATTGGGCACCGGCAATTTGCCCAGTTTCTTCACCTCTCGCACGATCTCGACCGGCGCGCCGAGATTTTTTGCCTCGGACACCAGCTCCTCATCCCCCAAAACCGTCAGTCGTTTGATGCCGGACTGCACCGCGCGCATATGGCGCACAGCCTCGACAATATTGCCGCTGCCCGCTTCGCCCTTGGTACGAATCATGGCCGCGCCTTCGGCGATACGGCGCAGCGCTTCGCCCAGATTGCGGCAACCGCAGACAAACGGCACTTTGAACTCCCATTTGTTGACATGATACTCTTCATCCGCCGGCGTCAACACTTCGCTCTCATCGATGAAATCGACTCCCAGAGCTTCCAGCACCTGCGCCTCCGCGAAATGACCGATTCGACACTTGGCCATGACGGGAATGGAGACGACTTTCTGGATCGCCTTGATCACCGTCGGATCGGACATGCGGGCAACGCCGCCAAAGGCGCGAATGTCCGCCGGAATTCGCTCCAGCGCCATCACGGCGACCGCGCCGGCGTCCTCGGCGATTTTGGCCTGCTCCGCCGTCGTCACATCCATGATGACGCCGCCTTTGAGCATCTCGGCCAAGCCAACCTTGAGTTTCATCGCTTTTGCATCTTGCATTTTTATGACCTCATGACTGTTGCCAAAATATTAACATTTAATATCGAATTCGCCTTTTTTGCGCTGCCGGTTGCTTTGATTTTTCTCCCGTATGCAGATCGCATCTCTCCTTCGGCAGATAGCGAACGTCACAAATGTCTCTGATCACATTCGGGCAATACTCGGTCGCCAGTTTTTGTGTTTCCATGCAGACCGACACATCGACAATGCCGGGTGGACGTTCAAAAGACGTCGCCGGAATATGCAGCGTATCGACCGCCTCTTTCATGAACGGCGCTGTGATCGGCAAAGCGGCGACAGCGCCCGATTGTCGTTCGCCCAGCGACATCTTGGGATCATCGAGCCCCACCCAGACGCCGGCGACAATCTCGGGCGTGAATGTGATGTACCACGCATCTGTATACTCGTTCGTCGTCCCCGTCTTGCCGCCGGCGGGATGATAAAACTTGTAGACCGATCGGGAGGCTGCGCCGGTGCCGGCCGATGCGACGGTCTGCAGCATGCTGGCCATGATAAAAGCGGTCTCTTCCCGCAACACGCCGCGGCTCTCGGTCGTCGCTGTCTCGATGACATTGCCGTACTTATCCTCGATCTTGAGAATGGCGACGGGTTTCACCCAGACGCCCTTGTTGGCAAAGACGCTGAATGCAGACACCAGTTCAATCGGCTTGACGCCAATGGCGCCGAGCGCCAGCGCGTCAACCGGTTCGAGCGGCGTTGAGATGCCTAAATTACGAGCATACTCGATGACTCGCTGTGGCGGCACGTCATCTTTTATCAAACGGACGGAGACGAGGTTCAGCGAACGACGCAAGGCCTCCCGGAGGGGCGTCTCACCGCCCACAGAGTGGTCATAATTTTGCGGCGTCCAGCGAGTGCCCTGGCCATCCATATCCTCAACCGTCACCGGCTGGTTCAGTTTGGTGTAAAAAGGCATAAAACCGTTATCAATGGCCGTCGTATAGAGGATCGGTTTAAAAGCCGATCCAGGCTGTCGAATGGCCTGCGTCGCCCGATTGAATTCGCTCTCCTCGTAATTTCGACCGCCCACCATGGCGAGAATGTGGCCGTTATGCGGATCAAGCGCAACGAATGCCACCTGCACGCGGCACTTTTCCGCGATCAATGAATCGACAAGCGCCTTGTCCTGCATAACCTGCTCGAGGGTTTTGCGCTTCAATAAACTCGGTGGGCATATATAGGCGAAATTTCTCCGGCGGCGAAACGAATTGTTGACCCGTTCCTGCAGTTTGGGCAAATGATTGCGAATGGCACGGTTCGCCGCGGTCTGCAGTCGCGTGTCCAGGGTTGTGTAAATTCTCAGACCGGTCTCATAAATGTCATAGCCATACTTTTCATAGAGCAATCGTCGAACATGCTCGGTAAAATAGGATGGATCATCAATTGGCGTTTCTTCGCTGTGCTCTTTGAGGACGATCTCCGCCGCAGCGCACGAATCGTAAACGGCACGCGTGATAAATCCTTCTTCAACCATGCGCGACAGCACAAAATTTCTGCGGGACTTGGTGCGATCATAGTTTTCATAAGGATTATAGATTGCCGGCCGTTGCGCCGCACCTGCCAGCAAGGCAGCCTCAGCCAGGTCAACGTCCTGAATCGATTTGTCGAACAGATAGCGCGCAGCGGATTCAACGCCATAGGTGGCATAGCTAAACTGCATCTGATTCATGTACATTTCGAGTATTTCATCTTTGGTATAGGCGCGTTCAATCTGAATGGCGGTGAGGATCTCTTTGATCTTGCGCGTGACGGTCTGCTCAGGCGTCAGGTAGAGTCGCCGCGCCAGCTGCTGCGTCAGCGTGCTGGCGCCGCCTCCCTCGGTGCTGCCGCCCGAAAGGATGAATTTCATGGTCACCAGAAAAAAACGCGACGGCGAGACACCCCAATGTTCATAAAATTGATGATCTTCAATTGCCAAAACAGCATTTTTTACCCGCTGAGGGATATCGCTCAAAGGCGTGTAGAAACGGCGCTGGGTGAAAAACTCTGAGACCAGTTTGCCGTCGGCGGAATAGACTTTGGTCGCCAGCTCCGGGGTAAAATTTTCGAGCTGTTCGAACGAGGGCAAGCCGCGACTCATATACCATAGCACGGCAACGCCGAAAAAGAAACCGAAAACGAGCAGCCAAATGAACCATTTGCAGGCCCGCGACAGTTTATCAGAGTCTTTTTTTGTCAGCTTTTTGATGCCCAACACTTTCGCTGTGGTCGATCTCTTGAACGTCATGGTGACAACTGTCCTCTATTCAACACACCACAAAATTTAATAAAATATTGCCAAATGCGCAATTTACATTATCGGGATCAGTGGCGAAAATGCCGTCGTCCGGTGAAGACCAGCGCCATATCGTGTTCATCGGCAGCGGCGATGACCTCATCATCACGAACAGAGCCGCCGGGCTCGATGAGGGCCGTCGCTCCCGCTTTTGCCGCCACATCGACGCCGTCGCGAAAAGGGAAAAAAGCGTCAGAGATGACGACTGATCCTTCCAGGCTCAAGCCGGCGTCTCCGGCCTTGCTGACCGCCAACTTGGCAGCGTCGACGCGCGACATCTGGCCGGCACCGATGCCGAGCGTTTTTTCGCCATTGACGAACAGGACAGCATTGCTCTTGACCCATTTGCCAACTCGCCAGCCAAACCGCATCGCCAGCCATTCCATTTCAGTGGGCCGGCGGTTTGACACGACTTTCCATTCGTCGTACTTTTCCGGCGCAAGGTCCATGTCCTCCAGCAAAAAGCCGCCTTCGATTGCCTTCACTTCAATTCCGGACATTGGCAGGTGATCGGAAGGCCAGAGGATCAGGCGAATGTTCTTCTTTTGCTTGAGGATATCGAGGGCTCGTGGCGCAAACGCCGGCGCAACGACGACCTCGGTGAAAATCCTGGCTATTTTATCCGCCGCAGCCTCTGACACCTCGCGATTCATGGCCACAATGCCGCCAAAAGCTGACGCCGGATCTGTGCTGAGAGCGGACTCGTACGCCGTCGCCACATCATCCGCCCAGGCCGCGCCGCACGGATTGCTGTGCTTGATGATGACGGCCGCGGGTCTGTCGAACTCGAGCGCCAGATTGATGGCGCCCTGTATGTCCTGCAGGTTGTTGTAGGACAATTCTTTGCCGTGCAGCTGTTTGGCGGCGACCATACCGACAGCTCCCCTGGCGACGTCCGCATAAAAAGCAGCTCGCTGGTGCGGATTTTCACCGTAACGCAGATCTTGAACCTTGCGCAGGTGCAGCATCAGCTCATCGGGCAGTGCGTCGACACGGCGATCCAGTTGCGCCAGATAGGCTGAAATGGCAGCATCATACTGCGATGTGCGCTGAAACGCGGCTAACGCCATTTTGTAGCGCAACGCATCCGAGACAGCGCCGTCATTTTCTGCCATCTCTTGCAAAATCGGCTCATAAAAGCCCGGATCAACGACCACGACGACGTTCGGATAATTTTTCGCCGCGGCGCGAATCATGGTGGGGCCGCCGATGTCAATATTTTCCAGAGCAACGTCCAGCGTCACATCCGGCGCAGCGACCGTGCGCTCAAACGGGTAAAGATTGACCACGACCATGTCGATTTGCGCAATGCCATGTTCAGCCAGCTCGGCCAAATGTTCCGGCGTCCGCTTTGCGAGTATGCCGCCATGAATAGTGGGATGCAATGTTTTCACCCGACCGCCGAGAATTTCCGGCGATTTTGTGATCTCGGAGACCTTGATCACCTGGATGCCGTTCTCTTGCAGCAGCTTGAACGTGCCGCCGGTCGAGCAGATCTCCACGCCATGTTCACACAATTTCTTTGCAAATTCCACGACGCCGGTTTTATCGTAAACACTCAGCAATGCGCGCTTGATTTGAATATTCTTCACTTTCATCCTCTGCTAATTTTGGTCATGATCGTTAAATTCATTTATATTTTTATTTTTTTGCTTCTTCCATGTAATTCACCATCCTGGCAACGATCTCCGGATGCACAGTCGCCAGATCGTTTTGCTCACCCACATCCCGGTTCACATCATAAAGTTCAATGGGAGCATCGACCTTTGGACGCACCGCTTTCCACTGACCTGCGCGAATCGCTTCCTGATCGCGGCTTTCTCCAACAAATTTCCAGTACAGATAGTCGTGTTGCGGCTGTTCGTTCCCGAGAATCTCTGGCAAAAATGACAGCCCATCAATATCATCCGGCGGTTTAATGCCGGCGATGTCGCAGGCTGTTGGCAGATAATCCCAAAAAGCGGCGACAGTGTGGGACACAGATCCGGCTTGCACCGTGCCTGGCCAGCGTACGATCATGGGCACACGAATGCCGCCATCATAGAGATCGCGTTTGTAGCCGCGCAGCGGGCCGTTGGAATTGAAATATTCGTGTTCATGTCCTCCTTCCTGATGCGGCCCATTATCGGAGGTGAAAAAGATGATCGTCTTGTCGTCTATGTCCAATTCCTGCAGCACGGCGACGATTCGCCCGACATCACGATCCATGCGCGACACCATGGCCGCGAATCCTTTTTCAGGCGTCGGCCAGTCCATGTTCTCATACTGACCATATTCCGGCACTTCCATGCCGTCGCCGGTGACGCGACCACCTTCGTTGTTGGCATGCGGGATCGTCCAGTGCACATGCAGCAAGAATGGTCGAGTCGCGTGCGCACGAATGAAAGCCAGTGCTTCATCTGTCAGGACATCGTGCGAATAGGTCTTGCGCTCCTGGGCGACGCGACCGCGATTGTTCTCATCCCTCGCATACAACAGATTTCCCGCCAGCGCTGCCTTTTCGCGATTACGCCATAGGAAAAGAGGGTAGTAATTATGGGCTTCGCTCTGATCAAGATAGCCCATCCAGAAATCAAAGCCATTATCGTTCGGATGACCACGACCTTCCGCATCCGCCATAGCCCACTTGCCGACGCCGCCGGTGACATAGCCGGCTTTTTGCAGCAGCTCGGCGACGGTGATGTCCTCGGGTTGAAAAACGTACGGCGCGTTCGAGGCAATCGCGGTGTGCCCCGTGTGTCTGCCCGTCCATAAGACGAGCCGTGACGGTCGACAGACCGTGTGGCCGGCGTAAAAATCAGTGAACCGCATGCCTTCGGATGCCAACCGATCAATGTTCGGGGTCCCAATAGTCTGCTGGCCATAACAGCCGAGATCACCATAACCGAGGTCGTCGCACATGATATAAATAATGTTGGGAGAGCGGCCGGATGTCTCTCCACAGGTGAATAAAAGCCCGACACAAAGGGTGAGGATAATAAAGAACTGTCTCATTTTTTACTCCCGGCACAGATTCGGACGCTTCGCCCACTGATCTGCACCCTCTTTTCCGCAAACAGTTGAATGGCATCGGAATATATCTTGTGCTCTTCCTGCAGCACCCGACTCGCAAGAGTTTCCGGCGTATCGTCATCCAGCACCGGGACGCAACGCTGCAGGACCGGCGGGCCAGTATCATATTCCGCATCCACCAGATGCACGGTGACGCCCGACACCTTGCAGCCATAGTCGAGCACCGCTTCGTGCACAAGATGGCCATACAAGCCTCTGCCGCCAAAAGACGGCAACAGTGCCGGGTGAATATTCAGCATTCGATTCTTAAAAGCCCGCACGATCGATTCCGGCATCATCTTCATATAACCGGCGAGGACGATCAGATCAGGCGCCCGCTCGTGCAGGACATTCAAGAGCCTTTCTTCGTACGCCGCCGCTGTGCTGAATTGCCGGAGAGAGATGTGCAACGCCGGAATGCTGTTTTCCCGGGCAAACTGCAACGCGCCGCACCCTGAATTATTGCTGATGACGCCGACGAGATCGGCGCTGAGTGATCCTCTTTGAATATTATCGTAAATGGCTCGCACGTTTGAACCATTGCCGGACGCAAATGCGACAATTCGGATCGGTTCAACCTCCATCATTTCACTCCTGGCTCCAAAAGCTTGAGGACGCCCGCATCAGCGTTGAGACGCACGCGGCAGCCCATGGGTAATGTATACTTGATCGGTATATGGCCATACGGAAAATTGCAGATGACCGGGATCTCAAGCGGAGCGCAATAATACGAGATGATATCGATAAAATCAACAGGATTGTCACTTGAATCGGGAATGATATCAACAAAGTGTCCGAGAACAATGCCATGCACAGCGTCCAGAATGCCGGCATTTTTGAGCTGGGAGAACAGCCGATCTATTCTATAAAGATGTTCGCCGATATCTTCGAGCAGCAGGATGGCCCCGCTAAAGTCCGGGCAATAGGGCGTGCCAATGAGGGATGCGACGACAGAGAGACAACCGCCCAGCAATATTCCTTCTGCCACGCCGAGCGATATTTTTTCCCACGCATTGCCATGGACGCCGGCGCGCCAGGTCGGCGTTGCCCCGGCGAGCAGCCGCCACAAAGAATCGGCGGTGCGTCTGTGCATATCAAACAATTCAATGGCCGCCATCGGGCCGGAAAACGTCACCAGCCCTAATTTCGCCCACAGCGCCAGAGAGAGAGCGGTCACATCGCTATAGCCGACAATGATTTTCGGACACTCGCGCGCCGCTGCATAGTCGATTTTGTCCAGGATCCGCGCACTGCCATAACCGCCGCGCGAACAAAAGAGAGCCTTGATGTCCGGATTGCGCAGCATATCGTTCAGATCTTGCGCTCGTTTTTCATCCGCACCGGCGAAATAACCGCGCCGTTCCCGCGCGAACGCACCTTCGAAAACAGCATAACCCAGACGCCGAAGGTGTGCGAGCGCCAGGTCAAGGCGGCTCCGCCGCGCATCGTCGAGGACGCCGGCCGGCGAGATGATGCCGATTGCATCGCCCGCGTAGAGTCTGGGCGGTTTTATGCTCTGCTCACGGATGTGCCGGGCTGTCGCTGTCATCATCGTTCGACAAAGCGCTGCAGTTCCGCGATAGACACGGGATAGATGAAGACATAATCACCGAAGCCATTCGGATCATAAAATTCAAACTGGCGATTGATCGAGTAATACTGCCATATCTGATACGGACGTGATCCTGAGGGATAGTCATTTCGAATCACTTCATCCGGCGGGCCAAGGACGATGAATACGATGCCGCGGTCGGTCTGCCAGCCTTCACGACCCATCACCGTGAAGGCTTGATTGGCCGCATCAATTTTTGCATAATACGATTCCATGGCCTCATTCTGCTCTGTGCCGGGACTCGGATCGCGCTGTTTCCAGAATTCAACAAACTGCTGCAGTTTCTTGTCATCGGATGCTTTTTTCAGCTTTTTCCATTCTTTTGAATTCGCGATATATTGCAGCTGTTTGATCGCTGTATCGAGATCATCCGTATTTCTGGGCAAGCCACCCCAGCGAATGTAAAATGTTTTTTCCAGACGCGCCATCTTGTCAGCAGCGACAATTTCGACGATCAGGTTATAGCGATCATGTGACAAAGAGTCCGGCAAGGTAAAACTGTAGGCAGAACGCTCGCCCTGGAGCGGGATGGATGCGGCTTTTTGGTATTTGTATTTGGTACGCTCGCCGATGATTTGATAACGGATGTCAGCCGAATCGATCAACGGTGGATTATAGATTTCAAAGTAGGCAAAAGTCGGATAGCCGAGACCTTTATAGGGCGTCGTGACCTCCGGAAAGAGGGTCTTGATCTGATCACCGTCCATCTCGATCTGTCGGGCAAAGGTGATCCCGCTGCCGGAAATAGCGGGTTTGGAATAGTCATCAATCGATATTTTTTGCTCGGAAGCATAGCTTTGGCCACTCTCGACATCCGCAAATTGAAGCTTGACAGTGTATTTCCCCGGTTCGAGCTCAAACGTTTTGTGCGTCAGATCGATGTCGCGCCGACTGTTGGTTCGGTCAAAAGTATCGACCGATATTTTTTCGGTCCATAAATCGCCATCAACCTGTTCGTCCCCATCCTGAATGATGACCGAGATCTCGTAGGCGGCCTCGTAAGAGTCATCGGACTTGAGGAATTGCAAATCATCATACAGGACCTCAATGAATATCTCGATTCGTCCCATGGCCAGAGTCTGCTTGGATGCGTGCGCGACGATATCGTAATGAAACAGGGGATATGACGAAACGTTGTCGGCAGCTCTGCCGAGCATGAACGACAAAAGTAAAATCATGATTGCTTTAAATTTCATAATCATCCTTTATTGAATAGGATACCAGCTCGTTTACTCCTATCGCTCTATCTTTGTTCCATGTGGCCGTGACGACTGCACGACCTCGCCGATCAGATCATAGCCACTCGAATCGGTTATCCGAGCTGAATAAAACTCACCTTTTACAACACGGCCGGACAGCAAAATATTGCCATCGATCTCCGGCGCATCCCACTGGCTGCGAGCATAGGCAGCGACCTGTTTTTCATCCGGCTCATCGACGATGACCGTCATCTGCTGACCGAGCAGAGAAACATTTCTTTTTTCAACTATTTCTTCCTGCAGCTGCATGATGGTGCGTTGCCGTTCCAGCTTGACCTCTTGTGAGACGTCATCTTTGAGCTTGTAAGCGCGCGTATTTTCTTCGTGTGAATAGGTGAAAACGCCGAGACGTTCGAATTGCACCTGCTGCAGAAAATCGAGCAATTCGGCAAAATTTTCTTCACTCTCGCCCGGAAAACCGGTGATGATGGATGTGCGCAAGGCAATGTCAGGCATCTTGCACCGGATCTTTTCTATCAATTTTTCAATACCGGCGCGCCTGATCTTGCGTCCCATCCGCTCGAGAATCGCATCGGCAATATGCTGGATGGGCAGATCGACGTAGCGGACGACCTTGGGCAGGGACGCCATGGTGTCGATCAGGCTATCGCGCCAGTGCGCCGGATGCGTGTAGAGCAGCCGTATCCATGCCAGCCCGTTGATATCGTTCAGGGCGACGAGAACATCCTCAAGCGATACGCCATCTGACAGATCACTGCCGTACAGCGTCGTATCCTGGCCAATGAGCATGATTTCTTTCACGCCGCTCCGCACGAGTTGCTGGGCTTCATCGACAATCAGCTCCAATGGCCGGCTATAGAAAGCGCCCTTGATGAGCGGAATGGCGCAATAGGCGCAGCGATTACTGCAGCCTTCAGCAATGCGAAGATAGGCATAGTGCCCCGGAGAGAGCGGATGCCTTTTGGGTTCCCGACTCGGGGGCTGCTGCAGATAAGCCTCGACATCACGCAGCGTGGCCATGGCCGGCACGGTGAAAAAAAACCGATCGACTTCCGGCATGAGCTTTATCAGCTGCTGCTGGTAACGTTGTGGCAGACAGCCGGTCACAAGCACCTTGAGATTCTGATTTTCTTCTTTCAAGGAGGCGATCTCAAAAATCGCATCAATGGATTCCTGCTTTGCGCTGTCGATGAACGCGCAGGTATTGATGATCACAGCGTCCGCACAAAGGGGGTCATCGATGATCGTCGCGTTCTGCGACAGCCCGCCAAGAATCGTCTCGAGATCGAGTTGATTTTTCGGGCAACCGAGATTCAGACAAGCCAGCTTCATTGAAAGAACGCCTCGACAAATGTCTCGGCGTCGAATTCCTCCAGATCATCAATCCCTTCGCCGATGCCGATGTATCGAACCGGGATGTAGAGCTCTCGGGCGATAGAAAAAACAATGCCCCCTTTAGCCGTGCCATCCAGCTTGGTCAGCACCAGACCGGTCACATCCACTGCCTCGGCAAACTGTTTTGCCTGCACCAGACCGTTCTGTCCGGTCGTCGCATCGATCACGAGCAAAACCTCGTGCGGCGCATCCGGCATTTGCTTCTTCAGCACGCTATGAATTTTCGTCAATTCAGCCATCAGATTTTTTTTGGTATGCAGCCGCCCGGCCGTGTCGATGAGAAGGACATCGACCTGCCGCGATATCGCCGCCTTCAGAGCGTCGAAAGATACGGATGCAGGATCTGCTCCAGCCTGGCTGTGGATGACATCCACATGACTGCGATCCGCCCAGATATCAAGCTGATCGACCGCTGCGGCTCGAAATGTATCCGCAGCGCCGAGCAGCACTCTTTTCCCCTGGCCGGCGAATCGATGCGCCAGTTTGCCGATCGTCGTCGTCTTGCCAGTGCCGTTCACGCCGACGACGCTGATGACATGCGGCTTTGTATGATATGCTGCGGTTTCATCTCTGCCGCTCTCTTTGAACAGCGACACGAGATCATTTTTGAGGATAGCCACGACCTCTTGTTCCGTCACTGCGCCGGACTGTCGCGCGCGCTCGCGGAGATCAGCTATGCATTGTTCCGCGGTATCGACGCCGAGATCGCTCAGTATAAGCAATTCCTCGAGTTCATCCAAAACAGCCGCATCGATACGACGGCCTTTCACAATTGAGGACACGCCGTCGAAAAAGCCTGCTCTGGTTTTTGCCAATCCCTTTGCCAGTTTTGCCAACGCGCTGAGCATTCGATGCCTTTCAATCAAAAATATTCTTAAAGAGGTTTCTCATCCTCGGGAGATGCATCCTGTACTTGTAAAGATAGCCGATCACGCTCGCCGGCACAAGCAGGACTGAGAGGTACATCAGGCCATACTTGACATACGGGATATTCAGCGTGAAGGTGATGATGACCATGGCGAAAATGGTCGATGTCCATTTGCCGAGCTTGTTCGACTCGGCGATGAATTGTTTTTTCGAAATGACCAAAAGGCCGAGCGTCAACAGGAACAAATCGCGCGCGATCACCATCCCCGCATACCAGAAGGGCATTCCTTTGATATGCGCCAGCACCAGCATCGTCGTGCCCACCGCCAACTTGTCGATGAGCGGATCTAACATACGACCCAGCTGCGATTGTTTGTTCAGTTTGCGCGCGAAATGGCCGTCAAGATAGTCGGTCAGAGACGCCAGCAACATAAAAAAAAGCGCTAAAAGGTCACCTGTAAGTGAATGGCGATACAAAAAATAAAAGATGAAAGGCAAGAAGACCAGCCGCAAGACCGTGAGCAAATTCGGCAGTGCATACTTGTTTTCATCCTCGCGGATCAATTGACAGAGCCCGCTTTTTTTCATGACATCCTCTCAGGTGAAGACCTTGACCGCGTCAAGGATCAGCGACGGTTTTTTCACCAGCGCCGCTCTAAACAAAGTGACCAGAGAACGTTTAGCAACCGGAACGTGCAGGGCTGCTTCCGCAATGCCCTCCAGTTCGTCATCCGTCAGTTTGTAGATGTAATTTTTCAGCCGGTAAAAAATCTGGTGATTCCGTCCTTCTGCCTTGTGCCAACGCCGCGGATAGTCCTGCATTGATTTGGCGCTCACATCGCCTTCCGCAATCGCCCGGCCTGCCACCTGACCGGCAATTTTGCCGGCGATGAGCGCCGGCGCGATGCCGCCGCCGGTGATTGGATTGCATTGATGGGCCGCATCACCGACGAGCATCAAACCATCCAGGACAATAGTCTCCAAGGTGCGGTCGCACGGGACACCGCCGGCAACGCTGTTCAAAATGGATGCGTGCGGATAGCGTTCCGCCATGAATTCATCCAAGTAGGAGACGGGCGCTTTTTTCGCCGCCGCATCGCCGGAGATGCCCAGTCCGATGTTCGCCCGGCCATCTCCTTTTGGGAAGATCCAGAGATAACCTTCAGGGGCGATCTTGGACGAAAAGAACAGATGCAAATGGTTGTCCGCCAAATTCAAATCGTGCACGGTGTATTGGGCGCAGGTCTCGATGTCGCCCATTTTGGTGCGAGTCTTGATGCCGGCCCATCGACCGACGCGGGACTCGACGCCATCTGCGCCGACGACAAGCCTTGACTTGACGTCGAACGTCTTGCCCATGTGTGAAAACCTAATGCCGGCGATTTTATCATCTTCCCGCAAAAGATCAAAGACATAGGCTTTTGTCAACACCTCGACGCCGGCGCGGACCGCCATCTGCGCCAGGTCATAGTCGAATAATTTGCGGTTTAATATGTAGCCGACCTGCTTGAATTTCAGCTCGACCATTTTTTCGCCCGGAGAGTGAAAAAATACTTCGCTGATCCTGTTATCGATCCAGCGCTCGTCGATATTTTCCAGGACGGCGCGCAATCCTGCCTCTGACGCGCCTTCGGCGCAACGCACCGGGATGCCGATATCGCGATCTTTTTCCAGCATGAGAACAGAGGCGCCCGCAGCGGCGGCAAAACGAGCGGTCGTCGAGCCAGCCGGGCCGGCGCCGACAATGACGATATCGTATTTATCTCGCATCGATGATCTCCAGGGCGCGCATCGGACAGACATGCACACAATTTGCACAGAACGTACAGCTCTCCGTGATGGACAAGTCCGCTTCGGCCAATTCAATGGCATCGTGCGGACAGACAGCGACACAGGCGCCGCAAAAATCGCACAGTTGACGATCGTATGCAATTTTGCTATAAAAATTGTGCTTCATAGAATCACTGCCCCTTAAAATTGGGATAATCAAAGTCAAAACGATTTTTATAGTAAAAACGAGTGAAAAAAAACGTGCCGGCCAAAAGCATGAAAAAAAGCGGGAATTGCAGACAAATCAACAGCGCAAAGGATGCGATCCCCGTTTTTACCGCCACAATGGCCGAGGCTCCATCTCTCCGCAAGGCAAGTCGCAGCATGCAAGGCGTTGCCAGAAGAAAGACCACGAGCATGAATTCGTTTCTCTGCCAGAGGGCGGCGATTGGTGTCAAAATGAAGAGAGACAGAGAAAAAGCTATGGTCGAATGGATGCCATATTGAAGTGGGAATGTCTGCTTGCCGCTCGTTCGGTCGCCTTCCATATCGGGCAGTGTCGTCAGCAGATACAGAGCTGAATTGAACAACAGATACGGCAGCGAGCACAGCAGCAGCGACAGCGTGACGGGGCGCAGGACGACCCAGCCAAGAGTGAAGGCCAGCCATCCCATGGCCATATTGGCTGCCAGTCCCCAGAGCGGTCTGTTTTTGAACTCAAAAGGCGCGAAATTGTATAAGTAGCCGGTGACGATGATAAAGGCGCAGATCATGCAAAAGAAAGACGCTTTGAAGAAAATGGCGCCGACGAGAGCGGCGCCGAGCAGGAGAAAGCTCTCAATGTAGCCTGCGCGCTGAGAAATGCAGCCGTCCCCCAGTAAAAAGAGTTTATTATTCTTCTTGTCAGTATGGATGTCCCGCAGCTGGTTGAGGACAAAACTTCCACCCATGGCGCACGAAAATATCACCAGCCCGGCGGCGATGCGAGCGTTCCACCATTCGAAATGCAGCTCACCTCGCCCAAACGCTGACAACAGATCGACGTCGCCGTTCGCCGCCGCGTAGCCGGCTAAAAACGTAGCCCATCCCGGGAAAAAAAGAACTGGACGCGTGAGAAAGAGGTAATCAAACAGGGTCAGCCGATCACTCATGCTGGTATTTGCCTATTTTCTCTTCAATCGCAATCGGATAGTCGCCGGTGAAGCAGGCGGTGCAATAGCCGCCGTTATCAGGCGAGACAGATTCCAGGAGTTTTTCGATCGACAGGTAGGCCAGGCTGTCGCAATCAAGAAATTCACAGATCTCCTTGACCGTCTTTTTGCTCGCAATGAGCTCGCCCTTGCTGGGAAAATCCATGCCATAGTAGCAGGGAGAGATGATGGGCGGAGAGCTGACCCTGACATGCACCTCTTTTGCACCGGCCTGACGAATGAGCTTGACGAGCTGCTTCATAGTCGTGCCGCGAACAATTGAGTCTTCCACAACGACGACGCGTCGCCCGTTCAGGATGCCGCGCACGGCGTTGAACTTGACGCGAACGGCAAAATCGCGCATGCGCTGTTGCGGATTGATGAATGACCGGCCGATATAGTGATTGCGGATGAGGCCCAATTCGAACTTTAGATCCGAGCGCCGTGAAAAGCCGACCGCCGCCGTGTTGCTCGAATCCGGCACGGAAATGACAATGTCCGCATCCGCCGGACTCTCAAGCGCCAGGTTTTTCCCAAGCTTGCGACGCACCTTGTCGACATTCTCATTGAAAATGCGACTGTCCGGACGAGAAAAATAGATGAACTCAAAAATACACTTGTGAACGGTCGTCGCATCGGCGAATCGATATTTTTTCAAACCCTTGCTGCTGATTTCGATCAGCTCACCCGGTCGCACATCGCGAACATAGGCGGCGCGGATGAGATCGAGGGCGCATGTCTCGGAAACAACAAAATAGGCGCCGTCTCTTTTGCCGATGCAGAGGGGACGCACGCCGTCGGGATCGCGCATGGCATAAATTCTATCTTTCATCATCAGGGTCATGGAGTAGGCGCCGCGAATTTGCTGCAGCGCTTCGATGATGCGGCTGTGCATCTCTTTTTTTTGTGAACGGGCGATCAGATGCACCATCACTTCAGTGTCTGTAGTCGTCTGAAAAATAGTGCCTTGTTTGACCAGCTCCTTTCGAATGGTGCCCGAGTTCGTAAAGTTGCCATTGTGGCTGATCGCCAACGATCCGCCGCGCATATTGACGACAAGAGGCTGCGCATTGAGGAACGAAGTGCGACCAGTGGTCGAGTATCTATTGTGGCCTATGGCAATGTGGCCTTTCAGACGGTTGAATTTTTGCTGATCGGAAAAGACGTCCGCGACAACACCGCGGCCGATATGCTGAAACATCTTTTCGCCATCACTGCTGACGATTCCCGCGCTCTCCTGTCCCCGATGTTGCAGCGCATAGAGCGCCAGATAGGTCAGATACGCTGCTTCAGGGTGACCGTACGCGGCAACAGTGCCACAATTGCATTCCGGCTTGTCGATGATTTTGTCGTTTGACATCAGCATAACCTTATCTAAAAAGAAGATATATTCAATAGCAAAAATCCGACTGCAACTCCCGCCACATCCGCCACAATATCTTTGCAGCTCGGCATACCCTTGCCGCTCACCGCATCGTAAATTTCTTTTGCCACTCCGGCGGAGAGTGAAAAACTCATTGCCGAGACAGATGCGGTCGCTGGCGTCTGCGCAAACTCTTGTTTCATCGCATAGTAGGAAAAGCCGGTCAGAAAGGCGCTGACCATGAAATGATGCGCCTTGTCCTGGCCGAACCACTGATCATGCGCGGAACGGTTGGTGGGAACAGATGAGCTGTCTGCTGCGTTCGCGGAGAATTGCGTCCACGCTGGCGTCGCCAGGATCAGCAATAGTAAAGATATCGACCATCTCATATCACAGACCCAGCTCGCCACTGATCTTTTGCATGCCGCGCAGAGAAATGGCGGTAAAGTCCTGCAGCGACAGACCTATATCCTGGCACGATTTGATCTGATCGCGGTTGGCGCCGCGCGCAAACGATTTCTCTTTGAACCGCCGTAATATAAAGTCGGGATCAATGGAGGCCAGTTTCTTATCGGGATGCATGAGCGCAGCGGCGACGATCAAGCCGGTGATGGGATCGGCTGCATAAAGAGCTCGATCGAGAAGACTTTCATGCGGCGCAAGATCATTATGGCTCTTGATCGCATGGACAATTCTATCTGGCACATCGTACTCTTGCAGAATTTTTTCTGTGACAAGGGTGTGTTGCTCCGGTCTGTTCATCGTCTCTTCATAGTCCAGGTCGTGCAGCAGACCGGTCAGACCCCACTCC
Source organism: Candidatus Zhuqueibacterota bacterium (assembly GCA_003854995.1). Lineage (GTDB taxonomy): Bacteria > Zhuqueibacterota > Zhuqueibacteria > Residuimicrobiales > Krinioviventaceae > Kriniovivens. Next base: position 10,292 of record RQOI01000049.1, on the reverse strand, counting down.
TCAACATCCTGGTCAAAAAACAGAGCCAGTTCGCGCATGACCGCCTCGACGGCGAGCACATGCTTGAAGAGATTTTTGTTTGAAAAACGAGGTCTGACGAGATCATGGGCTTGTTCACGCGTCATCTTTGCACCTGAATTTGGCCGGGCGCATTACCGCACATGGCAAGCGCCACAGGCTAAAAGTAATTTTTCGTCACGACAATATAAACAAAAATAGCAAATATTGCAACGGGGCAGATGAAGCGGATGAGGAATGTCCAGGTCTTGCGAAAAAAGAAAACAGCGCCGGCCTGTTCAACCTCCGCGCGAATGCCGGCCATGCCCCATTTATAGCCGACAAAAATGGATATGAGAAATGCGCCGATGGTGAGGGAATAGTTGCCCATGAAAATATTCATCAAATCCAGAAAGCCGAGACCGATGCGCGGCATCCGGGACAGCCAGTCGACGCCGCCAAAAGACAGGGCGGAAGGAATGCCGAGCAGGAACGCCAGACAGGACATGAAGAGGGCGGCGGGCTTGCGTCGCCACTTTTTTTCATCGACCATATAGGCCACCGTCACTTCGAGAAGTGAAATGGTCGATGTGAGCGCAGCAACGGTTAACAGGAGAAAAAAACCAGCCCCAAAGAAACTGCCAAGAGGGATTTCCGCGAAAATGGTTGGCAGGACGACGAAAACAAGCCCGGGGCCGCTCGCCGGATCAAGGCCCCTGGCAAACAGCGCGGGGAAAATCAAAAAACCGGCCAGGATGGCGACCAGAGTGTCAAAAAAGCAGACCCATCCGGCGGACACGATGATGTTATCCTGTTTTCCGACATAGCTGCCATAGGTGATCATCGCGCCCATGCCGAGGCTGAGCGAGAACAATGCCTGGCCCAGCGCCATGGCAATGGCGCCGCCATCGAGCTTTGAAAAATCAGGCTTTAAATAGAATTCAAGACCTTTGCGCGCCCCTTCCAACGTCACAGAACGAATGGTCAGGATGAGCAACAGGACGAGCAGCAGCGGCATCAATATTTTCACCCAGCGTTCGATGCCCGCGGAAACGCCGCCCATCACCACGACGGCGGTGAAAAGGATGAATAAGAAAAGATGACCGATCGCGATCAGCGGATTGCCGACAAACTGATTGAAAACCACTATCGATTGCTCGGATGTCATGGACTGCGAAAAAGCGCCGAGCAACGTCTTGATAAAATAGCCAAAGGTCCAACCCGCAATGACCGAATAATAGGAGAGGATGCCGATGCCAGTGGCGACTCCCAGAAAGCCGACAAGGGGCCACAATCCTTTTGGCGCGATCTTGCGAAATGCACCGACAGGATTGCGACGGGCGTGACGACCTATGGCTATTTCGGCGACCATCACCGGCATGCCGATCAAGAGGACAAAGAGGATGTATATCACGACAAAAGCGGCGCCGCCATTTTGGCCGGTGACATAAGGGAATCGCCAGATATTGCCAAGTCCGACGGCAGATCCGGCAGCTGCCAGCACAAATCCAACGCGCGATCCCCAGGCCTCTCGCTCATGCGAAGCTTGCTGCAAAACATTCTCCTTTTGGTAAAATTACTAGTGTGCGCGGTGACCGGAATCATTTTATAGAAAAGGACAATCGCATCATCAGCGCTGAAGAGCGACTTCCAGGAAGATTTTCCGGTTTAAAAAATAGAGTCAGCTGTGGCGATTCATCGAACTGGAACAGATGGGCGTCCACATAGGCATCCGCCATGCTGTACAATATCGTCGCGCCGAGCAGCCAGAACGACAAATTTCTGTTATCGATATAAAAAAGAAACTCTTCCTCTGTCGCCGCCTCATTGGCCCATTGGTTGAGCACAATGGCGTTGGCGATCAGCCCGACTTCCGCGCCGGCGATGATGATGCCTTTGAACCACTTTCCATTATAGAATTGCCCCCATCCCGGCAACAGAATCGAGCGCACCATCGCTCCGGTCGGATTTTTCGTCGAGTCCGGCGGCGCGTCAACAACCGTGGCAGCAGGCTCGGATTGTCTCTCCTGCGCCGGTGCTGCAGCTCCCGTCATGAGGCAAAATGATACAAGGACGACAAAACGAATCCATCCGCTCAAGCGCAAACAGTTAGCGAACCTCTTCATAGTTTTGTACATAATATTTTGTGAATACGCGCACCAGCTTTTGCTGTTCGGGCGTTGGCTCATCCACGGCATACACGAACATCAAATCGGTCAGCGTAAAGTGGGATAAAAAGCGAAGATCACCGGGACGAAGGTTTTCTTTATGCTCATCTTCCAGAATGAGCAGGATACGATCAAGACGAATCTTTTTCAATGCCGCGACATAAAAGTCATCAAAATCAGTTCCGGCGCCACGATTGATGATGTGCAGAACTTTGAAAAAGCTCATCCGATCCCGATAGGGTCTCTGGGATGTCAGCGCGTCAAAGACGTCGCAGACGGCGAGAATTTTCGACAACTTGGGGATCTCTTTGTCGCGCAATCCCTGCGGATAGCCAGTGCCATCAATTTTTTCGTGATGTGCGCCGGCTATTTCGGGCACATCCTTGAGTTTACGCGAAAAATTGATCTTGCGCAGGATCCGCCGCGTGAACTCTGGATGGCTCTGGATATGTTCAAACTCTTCCGGTGTGAGGCGGCCCTTTTTTGTCAATACTGCTTCGCGCACAGCAATTTTCCCATAGTCGTGCAGCAGAGCGGCGGTCCGCAACACCTCCCGCTCCGCATCCGTCAACTTGACGATCTGGGCGATCTCATCAGAATACATGGCTATACGTTTTGAATGTCCTGCCGTCATTGGATCGCGCGCATCGATCGTCGTCGCCAGCGTCTCGATAAAGCTGTCGAATGTTTTTTTCTGTTCTTCATAGAGCTGGGCGTTCTCTATTTGCCCCGCAGAGATTGCACTTATCGCATCGAGCAACTCTTCATCATCACGGGTGAATGGCCCGCCAAATTTATTGAGTGCCTGAAACACGCCGATGATATTGCGCATCTTGTTGCGCATCGGGATGGTCAGAATATTCCGCGTGCGATAGCCGGTCTGTTTGTCGATGTTTGGATTAAAGCGATGATCGGCATACGCGTCCGGAATGTTGAGCGTCTCGCCTGTTGTCGCAACATAGCCGGCAATGCCAAGATGGCTTGGAAAACGAATTTCGTCTCCTCCATGCGCCACCTGCGCCCACAACTCCTGGTTCTCCTCGTCCATGATGAACACAGAGCAACGATCGCAGTTGAGGACGTTCTTCACCTCATCCATTATTCGCAACAGCAGTCGATCGATCGTCAGCTCGCGCGTAATATTCCGCGTCACGTTGAAAAGGAGCTTTAATCTCTCGTGTTGCTTGCGGTGCTGCTCCAGCTCTTGCAGCAACCTCTTGTAAGACTTTGCATCAACAATCGTAGTCGTCATAGCCCGCTCTGAACACCAGCCTACTTTATCTCTTTATAATCGACATCCTCGACGTCTTCTTTTGAGAGATCGAGCGATTCTTTTTTAGAATGTCCCTTCACATCAACCGTACTTTTTGGCGACCGCATGAGACTGCCGACAACGCGGGCTGAGATGTAAAGAGCGAGTCCGAGAAACAATAATCTTAGCATAATACCATCCAATTCTCATATTGCAGAAATGCACCTGCCGCTGCGCCGGCGCCATCATCGTGCGGGCGAGTAGTACTCGATCCCGGAATGCGACCGCATGATCTGACTGACCAGGTCAAGAAAATCCTGACGACGATTGACGAAATCGATTTCAGTTGCATTGATGACCAGAAGCGGCGTGTCATTGTAATGGAAGAAAAATCTGTTATAAGCTTCATTCAACGATTTGATATAATCCGCTGACATGCCTTTTTCGTAGGCGCGGCCGCGTTTGCGAATATTCTCCAGCAAGCGCTCATTCGTCGATTGCAGATAGACGACGAGATCGGGTTTCGGGATATCTCGTTCCAGGAGAGAGGCCACGCGATCGTAGAGAAATAATTCCCGATCTTCAAGATTCAGATGCGCAAAGATTCGATCCTTGGCAAAAAGATAATCGGCAACCGTGTATTCGTGAAAGAGATCGGGTTGAAAGCTCTCCTGCTGCTGGCGATAACGACTGAGCAGAAAAAAGAGTTGCGTCTGGAAAGCGAAGCGACGTGGTTCACGGTAAAAATCATGCAAAAACGGATTTTCTTCCGGCTGTTCGTAAATGACCAGTGCATCGAGATATTCACCCATCAAGGTTGTCAGGCTTGTTTTTCCAACGCCAATCACGCCCTCGATGCACACATATTTTGGCTCCACGTTCAAACCTCTTGCAATTTCTGTTTAAAATCGACCGACGTCATCAAAAGCCTGATTCTGCTCGCATCCGCTGTCTCTTTTAATAACTGAATGACGCTCTTTCCGGTTCCAGGAACCACATGGTCTTGAGCAATCTCTGCGAGTGGCGCCAAGGCAAAACGTCTGTTTTGCAGCTCTCGATGCGGTATCGTCAGCTCTTTAGATGCATAGAAGAGCTCATCGTATAAAAGAATATCGAGATCAATGGTTCGAGGTCCCCATCGAATCTCTCGCGTGCGCCCAACCATTTTTTCGACCTGCTGCAGGCGTCGCAACAATCGCACCGGCGTCAAGCTGGTCGATAGTTCAACGACGCCATTGATAAAGTCGGCCTGATTTTTATATCCGACTGCCTCGGTCTCATAGAGGCTCGACACATTTCTCATCCGGATGGCCGGCGACGCATTTAAGGAAGAGAGGGCGAGGACTATCGCCTTCACCCGATCTCCGACGTTTGATCCAAATCCGATATAAGCGAATTTCTCATGCACGCGCGCGCGTTATCTCAATCTGAGTTCCGTTGGCAAGACCTCCCAATGGCGCAAGCGGTTTACGCACTCGAATCGTGACCTGCTCAATCGCAAACTTGCTCAATAAAACATCCGCCGCTCTCTGGCTCATGGTCTCTATCAAATAAAATCGTTGCTTGACGACAATATTGTAAATCTCTTTGTAGACCTGCCGAACATCGACCGTGTCGCTCAATAGATCCGACGCCGCAGCCTTTGATGTATCCAACACCATCTCCACATCGACCTCAAATCGCTGGCCGTTCTCGATTTCGTGATCCTCAAGGCCGTGGTGAGCATGAAATATCATACCCAATATCGACAGACGATCCTGCGCCATACTGACGCTATTCCTCCAAACAAAGTGTTGTCAATATATTAAAATAACGGGCGATAGTCAAGACAAATTCCCCTTCGTAACAACAGCAAAACCAAGGACAAAAGAGCTGTTTGCGCCGGGCGCTGCTTCCTTTTACGAATCTTGTCTACGCAGCGTTTTTTTTATGCGGTATTTTATGTATGCTGCAAAAACAAGCCCTTTATCGATTGAAGGAAGAACCGGTGATTCATCTGACAACGCGACTCTTGCTGGCGCCTTTGCTGTTTTTGACCGCGCTTTTTGCTGCGCAAGAACCCATTCTGTTCGATGTCTACAAAAAGCCACAGAGGCCATACGCACACGTTCAATATGCGCCGATCTCAGTGCTTGAGATGCAGCACACGATTGTCACGAATCCAAAATCCGCGAGCATCGCGCAAGGCCGCATTCACCGCATCGAGACATCATTCCTGGACCGTCAGTTGGTGGGAAGGGTGCGCATGACACTACAACCGAACGCGCTCGTCAGCGATTCGGCGCGGGTAAAAATCGTGCTGCAGGATCTGCAGTCTGAACATCAGGTCGTCGATGCAGCGTTGAGTCAGCTAGAGTTTGCATTTGACGGAACTTTTGCCCGATCGATGCAGGTATCGATCACCGGCATAGAGAGCGATGAAAACTCCGTTGCCCTGCTGTCAATTGAAAGCATCGTTCTGTCGGATAAACGCCGCATTCTGCTGCTGGGTGATTCGATTACCGAAGCGCACTATGACTCCACCGGCGCGGTCACATGGGGGTATCGTCACCGGCTGTATCACAAGCTGGTCGATGCCTATCCGGACATCGATTTTGTCGGCACCAGCGGCGATGATCCGTATGAAGCACACTGCGATGGCGGCAAACGCGTCAGCGCCTTCCTGCAAAACGGCTCCATGGACGTTCGCGGCCCCATGGATACGCATCATCCGCACATCGTCGCCATCCACCTCGGCACCAACGATATCAACAATGACGATAAACCGGTCGAGACAGCCGAAAACATGCGCAGGCTGATCACCTACCTGCTGCAATGGCGATACGACGACAATGGCGCCGCACTGGCCGATAACATCCGTTTGCAGCACATCATCGTTTCGCTCATCATTCCGGCCAAATACAAAGACGAGTTGAGCATTGAAACAAATCGCTATATTGCCCTGGTCGTCGATGACTTTATCTCCGGTCGCGCCACCGGCCGCCCAGAGCCCGTTCACATCGCCGACCATTTCAGCCGCTTTCGCGAGGCCAATTTCCCCTCATTGATGTTTGACAGGCTGCATCCCAACAACGCCGGGCATGAGCTCATGTCTGTCACCTATTTCAGGGCGTTCGACGCGATCTTGTCCGAACAGCCAAATCGCAGCTGGTTCACGGATGTCAGCTTTCAGGCCAATATCATTGGCACAGAATACAACTATCCTGACGACATTACCACAGAATTTCTCAATCAGGCCGTCGCGGTCGCGGATGTGACGGGCGACGGATGGGATGATATCTATATCACGCGATCAGATTACGGGAACAACTCGTCGCACGATGAGCTTTATGTGCGGGCGCCATCGTTCCCCTATGTCAACAGGACGGCTGATTTCGATGTCACGGATAGCGGCGGCAGTCGCGGCGCTGTTTTTGTCGATATCGACAACGACGGCGATTTTGATCTTTTCAACGGCAATTCACCAGGCCCAAACATTCTCTACGAGAATGAAAATGACAACGGCTTTAATCGCCGCACCGATGCGGGCATTGAAAACATCAATGCCATCACCATGGCAGTCGCCGCTTTTGATGCCGACAATGACGGCGATATGGATCTGCTGGCCATCAATTCAAAGGGCGTGAATGAATTCTATCTCAACAATGGTTCTGGACGATTCACGCCGGCTGAGAGTGAATTGCGCGACGTGTCGGGCGCGAGCTTTTCCAACTATATGGCTGCGCCGGCCGATTTTGACAACGATGGCGACACGGACATTTTCATGACCTATAGAGATGCCGCCAATAAATTGTTTGTCAATGATGGCGCCGGCGCCTTTCACGACGCGACAGCAGAAGCCGGGCTCTCGTACAACGGCCGCACCAATGGCGCTTCCTGGGCCGATCTTGATCTGGATGGCGATCTCGATCTCGTGGTCACAGAGTCTCGCCCGTCGGATGACAGCGACAAACTTGTTCGCTTTTACGAAAATAATGGCGACGGCGCTTTCACAGATATCACGGCAGAAATCAACATACCTGTCGATGCGTTCTCCACCGTCATCGCGGATTTCAATAATGACGGATTCGATGATCTCATTACAACGTTTGAAAACAGCAAGGGCGAGTTCTGGGAGAACCACGGCAACTGGTCTTTTGCAAAAATCGCGGACACGGGTGCGGAAATAAACAGCGGCGACGTTCGCGGCGCTGCGGTTCTGGACGTTGATGACGACGGCGATGTGGACGTCGTGATGGCGCGCACGGATATGCTGAACGTGATGCTGCAGAACAATTTCTCCCAAGACGAGAATTTTCTCAAGGTGAAAGCCAATGGCCCAGACGGAAATAAAGGCGGATTCGGCACGAAAATATGGCTGTACGAAGCCGGTCACCTCAATGATCCGAACTATCTGCTCGGTCATCGCGAGATGGTCTCTGCCAGCGGTCACATATCGCAATCATCGCCGACGCTGCATTTCGGCCTGGGCGCCAACTTGTCACTCGATCTGATGGCACGCTTCACGGACGGCTCATTTCTCGCGAAGCGCGCTCTTCCCGCCAACCAGACGATCACCATCGAACCGCTCAGTAGAGTCGCAGAGGGAGAGCCGACGACGCTAACCTATCATGCGGGCAATGGCCAACAGGCGATCGTCGGCGAGCTGCTGCCTCTTCCCCTGGAAGTTCAGGTTACGGATGCAAACCACTCGCCGGTATCCGGCGTTCGTGTGCCATTCACGCTGACGCAGGGTTCTGCGCAGCTGCTGCTGCCCGGCACATCAGCCAAGATATCGCTTGAAGCGGAGGACGGCCAATTACGAGCGCCTCTCTATCGGGCGTACGCCGAAGACGCTGCCGGCAATGCTTTCGTCTTTTTTGACGCTTTCCGGAATGACGGCAGCGCATCCATCATCTGGCAAACAGAGACGGACGCAACAACCGACTATTCTCTTTGGCTGCGACTTGCCAACAGCAGCGATGGCATCCAAACAGTGTCGATGACCATTGACGGCGCCCTCCGTAACATCCGCACGACTCCGGATCCCACCTGGCGATGGCTGCGGGTCGGCGATGACAACAGGTTCACATTTCAGCCAGGAACACACACAATGGCGCTCAATCTGAACAGCCCGGCCATTCAAATTGACAAACTCTTGTTCGTGCGCGACAATGATTATACTCCTGTCGGGCTCGAAGAGCTTTTGGATGAGCCGGACGGCACAGACTCGCAGGGCATAGCGCGCCGCTTCGTTCACCTGGGCACACGCGCCGAAGAGATTCGGATCGCAGCCTCCCTGGAAGTGGACGGAATTCTGTTGCCCAACAGTCCGGTGGTCTTTAGCATCAGGGCAATAGCTGGGCCGGCGGCCAGGCTCGAAAAAACGTCCGGCGATGGGCAGACAGGCGCACCGGGTATCGAGCTGGCGCAGCCGCTCGTCGTGACCGCTTATGACGCCATGGACAATCCCGTGCCGCAGACACCGGTCACATTTTCTTCATCGGGCCGTCTTTTCGTCGTGAACACGGATGAAAACGGACGGGCGGCTTTCAGATATACGCCGGATGGTTCTGCCAGCCGACAAAAGGTCGAAGCCAAGGTCGACGGCATCGCCCCGGTCACTTTTACGATATACGTGAGCGGCGTTGCAGTCAAGATGGAGCTGCTTTCGCAGGCGCATGACAGCGGCGCCGTCATGCAAGCGATGAGCGCTCCGGTCCGCGTCAGAGTTTTGACCGACTCTCTGACTGGCGAACCGGCAATTCACCACCCGGTCGAATTTGTGACCTGGGGGCAAGGCAGTCGACTGGCCATGGCGCCCCCTTTCAACAACGACAGCGTGCTCGTCGTCGCCACGGACGCAAGCGGCGTCGCTCAGGCCTACTGGCGACTGGGTGAAAAAAGCGGGACGCAAATTCTCAAGGTGGATGCGGGTGCTATTTCGGGGTCGCCGCGCCTGGTGACGGCACTCGCATCTCCTGCTCTTCCCACCCTGCTCCTGCTGACAGAGGGCAACGAACAGAGCGGGATCGTCAACAGCCATCTCAACAAACCATTTCGGGTTCGGGTCACAGACCTCTATCGCAATCCTGTTGCAGACGTTCAGGTCAGATTCATATCGACCTTTGACGGAACTTTTGACGGCGCACCGATGGTGACAAAAATGACAAACAGCTCGGGCGAGGCCGCCTGCTTTTACACGCTCGGTCCAACGTCGGGCTATGCGCACGTTGCGCGGGCTGAAGCGTACGTCGAGGAGCGCGGCATCGGCTCACCCATCGACTTTTACGCCACCGCTTTGCCTGGAAACGCGATGGTTTCGGCGATCCATGCGGGAAACAACCAGACCGGTATCGTCGGCACTCTTGCGCCGCAACCCTTGCAGATCATCATCAGAGACAATTTTGGCAATCCCGTGCCGAGCTTTCCCGTGACCTTCACGACAGCTGATGGTCACTTTGCAGACGGTCAGCAATCCATCGCTGTCCCGACAGACCAGGATGGCCTTGCATCGGCCATCTATTATTATGGCGAGCTCGCCGGCGCGCAAAGGGTGCGGAGTGAATGTCCGGGCCTGACGCCCTCGCGCCATGAATTTCTGTTGCATGCCGCGCCCAGCCATCCGACAAAAATCAACAACATCGCGGGCGATCATCAGATTGGCAGCAGAAACAGCAGATTAGCCGAGCCGTTGGTCGTCCGCATCACAGACCGTTATGGCAACGGCGTGAGCGGTTTTCCCGTCACATTCACGGTCGTGAGCAAAGAGGGCTCAATCGACGGCACGCGAGAGGTTGTCATTGCCACGGACTCGTCCGGGACAGCATCAGCCCATGTGACGCTCGGCGAAGAGCTCGGCGAAAACAAGCTGATCGTTCATGCCGTCAGCCATT